>NZ_JAQMYQ010000025.1:0-84791 GCF_028369275.1 Mitsuaria sp. RG | reverse complement strand
CCCCCCCCCCCCCGGGCGGGGGGGGGGGGGGGGGCGCGCCCCCCCCCCCCGCGATAGCGACAGACCAGGCAGCGGAACACTTCAGGGAGATTCAATGATGACCACAGACACCACCACACCCCACACCACCGTGGGCAAGACCAAGTTCTACCAGGGCGAAGGCCAGACCGACCCGTTGTTTTGCATCGAACCCGGGATCCCTTGCCAGCATGCGCGGGATCAGGCCTCGGAACTGATGGGCTGCGTGCGCGACCTGACCATCAGCGGGATCATGGAGGAGAAGCCGCAGATGCTCTGGGCGGCGTATTACCTGAGCGCATTGGCCAAGGCGCTGATGGATGATGCGGAGTTGGGGATGAGCCACTGAAGGTCAGCCCTTTCAAGGTGTTGAGCATTGGTGTTCGGCTTGGAACTGCCGGGGTCGCTTTGCGACCCTTTCGCGGCACAAGGCCGCTCCTACAGGGGCGCGGTCACCTGTACGAACGGCCTTGTGTCGCGAAAGATGGGAAAGCCGCAGAGGCTGATCGCCGATCAATCCGGACGAATCCCGCCATGCTTGGTAAACTGGCAGCCATTCACTCTTTCCATCGCCAGCCAGCGCACCCCGCCGCCTGGCTTCGCTGAGTTCGTGTCCCAGACTTATGCATTCTCAAGCCGCCACACCCGCCACCCCGCGCCCCGAGCCATCTCGCCGCTTCTCCGTAGCGCCCATGATGGACTGGACAGATAGACACTGTAGGTTCTTCCTGCGCCTGCTCTCCCAGCACGCCCTGCTCTACACCGAAATGGTCACCACCGGCGCCCTGCTGCACAACGACGCCCAGCGTTTCCTGCGCCATGACCAATCCGAGCACCCGCTGGCCCTGCAACTGGGCGGCAGCGTGCCGGCGGACCTGGCCGCCTGCGCGCGCCTGGCCGAGGACGCCGGCTATGACGAGGTCAACCTCAACGTCGGCTGCCCCAGCGACCGGGTGCAGAACAACATGATCGGCGCCTGCCTGATGGGCCATCCGGCGCTGGTGGCCGATTGCGTCAAGGCCATGCAGGACGCGGTCGACATTCCGGTCACGGTCAAGCACCGCATCGGCATCAACGGCCGCGACAGCTACGCCGAGCTGTGCGACTTCGTCGGCCAGGTGCGCGACGCCGGGTGCCGCAGCTTCACCGTGCATGCGCGCATCGCCATCCTCGAAGGCCTGTCGCCCAAGGAGAACCGCGAGATCCCACCGCTGCGCTACGACGTGGCGGCGCAGCTGAAGGCCGACTTCCCGGACCTGGAGCTGGTGCTCAACGGTGGTATCAAGACCCTCGACGAATGCCGCACCCACCTGCAGACCTTCGACGGGGTGATGCTGGGTCGCGAGGCGTACCACAACCCGTACCTGCTGGCCGAGGTCGACCAGCAGCTGTTCGGCAGCGCGGCACCGGTGGTCAGCCGGGCCGAGGCGATGGAAAAACTGCGTCCGTATATCGTCGCACATATGCAAAGCGGCGGCGCGATGCATCACATCACCCGGCATATCCTCGGGCTGGGCCAGGGCTTCCCGGGGGCGCGGCGCTTCCGGCAGTTGCTGTCGGCGGACATTCACAAGGCCAGCGAGCCGCTGAAGGTGCTGGACCAGGCTGCCGAGCTGTTGCAGGGGCGTTGAGGGAACCTGGGGCGGGGTTGGCACTCGAAGGGTTAGCCTTTTACCGCGGCCCTGGCGTTGGCCGGGGCTGCTTTGCAGCCCTTCGCGGGACAAGCCCGCTCCTACACAGGGGAGCGCGCTGCTTCTAAGGGTTTCCCGATACGCCTGCGACGGGCCTTGAGTGGCTGTCGGGGCTCGGGTAATGTCGAGCCATTGCACAGGACAGAGCACGCCCATGACCTCCAAGCTGGAACAACTCAAGCAGTTCACCACCGTGGTCGCCGACACCGGCGACCTGGACGCCATCACCCGCCTCAAGCCGGTCGACGCCACCACCAACCCTTCGCTGCTGCTCAAGGCCGCCGCCATCCCGGGTTACGCCGACCTGCTCAAGCAGGTCAAGGCCGATGCCAAGGGCAATGTCGACCTGGCCTGCGACAAGTTCGCCGTGTCGGTGGGCTCGGGCATTCTCAAGGTCATTCCGGGGCGCATCTCCACCGAGGTGGACGCGCGACTGTCGTTCGACGAGCCGGCACTGCTGAAAAAGGCCCGTCAGCTGATCGAGCTGTACGAAGCGGCCGGTGTGCCGAAAGACCGCGTGCTGATCAAGCTGGCCTCCACCTGGGAAGGTATCCGCGCCGCCGAGAAGCTGGAGAAGGAAGGCATCCAGACCAACCTCACCCTGCTGTTCTCCTTCGCCCAGGCCCAGGCCTGTGCCGATGCCGGGGTGTTCCTGATCTCGCCGTTCGTGGGGCGCATCTACGACTGGTACAAGAAAAGCACCGGCAAGGAATACGTCGGCGCCGAGGATCCGGGCGTGCAGTCGGTCACCCGCATCTACGACTACTACAAGACCAACGGCTACAACACCGTGGTCATGGGCGCGAGCTTCCGCAACATCGGCCAGATCGAGCAACTGGCCGGCTGCGACCGCCTGACCATCAGCCCCGAGCTGCTGCAGCAACTGTCGGACGACCAGGGCGAGCTGCCACGCCTGCTCAAGCCGGGCAGTGCCGGCGAAGCCAAGCAACAGTTGAACGAAAGCCAGTTCCGCTGGGCCATGAACGAAGACGCCATGGCCACCGAGAAGCTGGCCGAAGGCATCCGCCAGTTCGCCCGCGACCAGGAAAAGCTGGAAGCGCTGATGGCTGGCTGACAAAGCCTGATACATCTTCGGCTTGATCGACGGGCGGTTAATGCAGAGCATTTCCCGCCCGTTTTCGTTGGGGTGGCCGATGACGCCATCGCGGGGCAAGCCCGCTCCCACAATGAAAACACCGCATCCCCCATTCCCTGTGGGAGCGGGCTTGCCCCGCGATAGGGCCATCAGCATCACACGAACCTGAGCCATCCATGCCCGCCACCGCTTCGCTCCCCCTCGTCCTCGCCGGCCCCATCCTCCGCCGCCTGGAACCGCAACGCCTGGCCATCTGGCTGGTCGGCTCGCAACCGCTGCAACCCGAATTCCTCCTCGACCAGGCCGGCATCGGCGTCACCACGCGCTGCGAGGTGATCGCGGTCGGTACGCACGCCTTCATCCACCTGCTGGACATCCACTTCGACCACCCGCTGCCCAGCAACGTGGCGCTCGACTACGACCTGCGCCTGGCCAACGGCCAGGGCATCGCCGACTGGGCCCCGCACCTGCTCTACCCCGGCGCCAGCCGCCCCAGCTTCGTGCAGCGCGACCGTCTTGACCAGCTGCTCCACGGCTCCTGCCGCAAGCCCCATCACCCGGCCGCCGACGGCCTGCTGTGCGCCGACCGCCTGCTTGCCGCCGATCCGCGCCCTGAAGAACGCCCCGCCGTGCTGCTGATGAGCGGCGACCAGGTCTATGCCGACGATGTCGCCGGCCCCATGCTGCGTGCCATCCACGCGCTGATCGAGCGCCTGGGCCTGTTCGACGAAGCCCTCGACGGCGCCCTGGTCGACAGCGGCGCCGAACTCTATCGCCACCCGGCCTGCTACTACCACCGCGCCGACCTGCTACCGGCCCAGGAAGGCAACGAGACCCTGCGCGAACGCTTCTTCGGCGGCAAGCGCAAGCCGATCTTCTCGTCCAGCAACGCCGACAACCACCTGGTGACCTTCGCCGAGGTCATGGCCATGTACCTGCTGGTCTGGTCGCCGCTGCCGTGGGCCCTGGTGCGGATGGACATGCCAGAGGGCCTGACCGAGCAGCGCCAGGCCCGTTATCAGCGCGAACTGCCGCTGATCGAGGCTTTTCGCGACGGCCTCGGCCAGGTGGCGCGGGTGATGGCCCACCTGCCCTGCCTGATGATCTTCGACGACCACGACATCACCGACGACTGGAACCTGTCGGCGCAATGGGAACAGACCGCCTACGGCCACCCTTTCTCGCGGCGCATCATCGGCAACGCCCTGCTCGGCTACCTGCTGTGCCAGGGCTGGGGCAACGACCCGGACGGTTGCGCGGCGCTGGTCGGGCAATGCCGGCAACTGAACGAGGCCCGGGACGAGCTGATCGGCGAGCTGCTGCGCTTCCAGGGCTGGCAGTACGCGCTGCCCAGCGATCCACCGCTGCTGGTGCTGGACACCCGCACCCGCCGCTGGCGCAGCGAAAGCAGCCTGGGCAAGCCTTCCGGCCTGCTCGATTGGGAGGCGCTGAGCGAACTGCAGCAGGCGCTGCTCGACCATCCTTCGGCGATCATCGTCTCGCCGGCGCCGATCTTCGGGGTCAAGCTGATCGAGACCGTGCAGCGGGTGTTCAGCGCCCTGGGCTACCCGCTGCTGGTGGATGCGGAGAACTGGATGGCCCATCGCGGCGCGGCGCAGGTGATCCTCAACATCTTCCGCCATTCGCGCACGCCGGGGCACTACGTGGTGCTGTCGGGCGACGTGCACTACTCGTTCGTCTACGAAGTGCTGATCCGCCACCGCCAGCGCAGCCCGCACCTGTGGCAGGTGACCAGCAGCGGGATCAAGAACGAGTTTCCCCGGCGTCTGCTGGATGTGCTCGACCGGCTCAACCGCTGGCTGTATTCGCCACGCTCGCCGCTCAACTGGTTTACCAAGCGCCGGGAAATGGAGGTGGTGCCGCGTACGCCCAGCCGGAGCAAGGCCGGGGAGCGACTGTGGAACAGCGCGGGGTTGGGGCAGGTGTTCTTCGATGGCCAGGGGCGGCCGGAGCGGGTTTATCAGTTGAATGCGGATGGTTCGCCGGCTACGGCGTTCCTCCAGGACTGACGCCATCGCGGGGCAAGCCCGCTCCTACAATGAACACCATTGTTTCCTGTGGGAGCGGGCTTGCCCCGCGATGGCGTCGGCAGGTCCAGCTCAGGATCAGGACCGCTCGAGCGCGCTCACCAGGTCATGGAACGCTTCACGGTTGGAGTCGTTCAAGCCCATGAGGATCTTGTGCGCCTCCAGCACCTTGGAACGCACCACGCTCTCGTCCTGGTCCTGGGACGGCAGGTCGGTCAGGCACTCCGGGCACGGCACCGGGCGGTCGACGATGTTGAACACCTGGTCGAAGCCCATGGACTGCAGCAGGCGGGAAATGTCCGGGTTGGTGGTGACCACGGTCGGCAGCAGGCCGACTTTCTGCCGGGACAGGATCGACAGCTTGGCCAGCAGGCCGAGGGTGGTGCTGTCGATGCTCTCGGTTTCGGTCAGGTCGATGACGATGGCCGAGAAGTTCAGCGCGGTGAAGATCTTCTCGATCGTCGCATCCAGCGCCGAACACAGGGTCAGGCGCACTTCACCGACAAATTTCAGAACGAAGGTCCCGCTTTGTTCGGCGAACTGGATTCTACCAGTACTCATTCAAGGTTCCTGCTCAACACCAATAGGGCGATATCATCCGGCATCTCCCCAAGCGTAGCCAATTCGAATCGTTGGCGCAGCCCCTCCAGGCTACCACCCGCCGCCTTGACGATTTCCGGCAAGGCCGCTTCCTTATCTTTGAGTGTGTCCCCGGGCAAAAGGTCCAGAATGCCATCGGACATCAGGGTGAGGCTGAACTGCGGTGGCAGCTCCAGCACCTGGTCCTGGTAACTGGCCTCGTCGAACAACCCCACCGGCAGGCCGCGGCCTTCCAGGTAGCGGGCCTGGCCCGGGGTGTACAGCACCGGCAGCGGCAAGTGGCCGCCGACGCTGTAGGTGAGCAGGCCGGTGTCCTCGTCGATGACGCCACCGACCATGGTCACATGCTTGCCCAGCTTGCAGTTGATCAGCCCGCGGTTGATGTGGCTGAGCACCTGTGAAGGCTTGAACTCGCGCATCTTGCCGCCACGCTTGAATTCGAACAGCAGGCGCGTGGTCATGAACTTGAGCAGCACCGTGACGAATGCCGACGAGGCACCGTGGCCGGAGACGTCCGCCAGGTAGAAGGCGATGCGCCGGTCATCCACACGGAAGTAGTCGGCGAAATCGCCCGACAGGTACAGCGACGGGATGATCTGGTGCTCAAAGGCGAACTCGCCGGCCACCCAGGGGTTTTCCGGGAGCATGTTCATCTGCACCTGGCGACCGGCGGTCTGGTCCTCCTGCAGCAGGTGCAGGCTGGCCTCCAGCTCGCGGTTGGCCGCTTCGAGCTTCTCCCGGTAGCGCTGGTTCTCCAGCACCAGGCGCGAGCGATCGAGCGCGCGGCGCACCGAGTGCTCGAGCACGGCCAGGTCTTCCAGGGGCTTGATCAGGTAGTCCGCCGCGCCCAGACGCAGGGCTTCGACCGCGTCGCTCATGACGCCGGCACCGGACACCACGATCACCGGCAACTGCGGCGCGCGCTCGCTGATCCGGCGGATCAGTTCGAGGCCGCCCATCTGCGGCATGCGCAGATCGCAGATCACGAGGTCGGGCTGGTGTGCTTCGAAGACCTGGAGGCCCTGCTGGCCGTTGCCGGCCTGGAGGACGCTGAAGCCGCTGTCTTCCAGATAGGCGGCGAGACTGGCACGGACCACCTCGTCGTCATCGATGATCAGCAGCGTTGCACTGGGTTTCTGCATGTGGGCGAACGGCGCCAGATTTGGGTTGGCGTAGCGGCTGTGAAGGACCGACAGACGGCTACTGGAATGCTCTCTAGCCACTCTCTATTTGAGTTGTAGGACAAGAAGACTGGTCCGGCAAATAGCGAGGTGCCCTGTAAGGCGCTGACGGTACTCCCATCCGCCTGGCGTTTCAAGCATGGCAAGGAAGACTTCCGCGCACTTTACAGGGCAAATCACCCGGCGTTATAAGAAAGCACATCGGCGCAACCTGACGAAAGGATGCAAGCATGTCCCAGCCTCCCGTGGATTACAGCGAAAAACGCGATTTCATACGCATGCGCATTGAAACCGAGGTCAGCCTGCTGCACGCCGGCCAGGTGATCAGCGCCGTGTGCATCGACCTCTCCAGCAGTGGCATGCAGGTCCAGGCACCGCAGCGGTTCAAGGTGGGCGACCAGCTCGAGGTGCGCATCGACTCCGACCATGCCGCCCTCGCCGGCCTGCATGCCAGCACCGAGGTGGTGTGGATCGCCGACCAGCCCGGCGGCGCGCAGAAGTTCGGCCTGCGCATCCTGGCCATGCATTGAACTGTTACGAAAAAGGCGACCCGAAGGTCGCCTTTTGCGTGAGCCGATCGATCAGAAGTCGTCTTCGACCTGGCCGTCCTTGACCTTGAACTCGCGGTTCTGCAGGTAGGCGTTGCGCAGGAAGATGTACTTGTCGCCCTGGATCAGCTTCTCCGCCGACAGCAGGCTGGCGCGGGTGTCGATCACGTCCACTGCCATGAGCGAGTTGCGGGTCGGCACATGGTCGATGTAGCGGTAGGGTTCGGTGTAGGTGTCCGGGTACTTGGCCAGGCCGTCACGCACGGTGCTCGGGCCAAGGAACGGGATGACCACGTACGGCCCGCTGGGCACGCCCCAGTAGCCGAGGGTCTGGCCGAAGTCCTCGTCGCTGCGCTGCAGGCCCATCTTGGTACCGACATCGAAGAAGCCGCCCAGGCCGAAGGTGGTGTTGACGATCAGCCGCGCCGTGTCGATG
This sequence comes from Mitsuaria sp. RG, assembly GCF_028369275.1. Classification (NCBI taxonomy): domain Bacteria; kingdom Pseudomonadati; phylum Pseudomonadota; class Betaproteobacteria; order Burkholderiales; family Sphaerotilaceae; genus Roseateles; species Mitsuaria sp. RG. Next base: position 77,173 of record NZ_JAQMYQ010000025.1, on the reverse strand, counting down.
CCCGCCGCTCGAGGCTTGAGCTGCAGCACGTTGTTGGCCAGGTTGGTGACGTCACCCAGGTTGCGGAAGACGTTGTGGATGCCATCCTCGAGGAACTGCGGGGTGACATACTGGTAACCCTGGGCCAGCGGCTTGAGGGCATAGGTGTCGAGGACATCGTTGAACCTGAAGATCGGTCGGTTGACCGACTCCCACGGATCCTCCTCGGTGGCCGCCTGGGTGGCTGCCACGGGCGCCAGCAGCAAGCTGGCGCAGACACAGGCCTGGGTGACTCGCTCGATCACTCCGGCACCGATCCTACGCATAGATGTTTCTCCATCGGATTTCACGGCGGCAACGGCCTTTGGCGCGCTGCTCGATAGGGCGCAAGTATACTGGCTTGCTGGCTGAACGGTAGTTTTACATATCTCTGTCAAGATTTCGTGAACAACTGTAGTCGTCATCCCTTGGTCACAATCGCCGGGTAGCTTGCGGGGTATTTAGGGACGTTGCCATGCAAGACGCACCCGCCTTCACCGCCGTGCTGTTCGGACTGCGCGGCTGCCTGATCCAGGCAACCGACGACGGCCCCCTGCCCGCCCCCGGCGCCCTCGATTCCCTTCACCGCCTGCGCTCGCAGGCGGTGCCCTGCATCTGGCTCGACGAGCTCACCTCCACCCAGGGCAAGCGCCTGAGCAGCGTGCTGCCCGACTGGCTGCCGGGCCATCTGGTCAATGGCTGCAAGTGGCCGGCGCCCAACGCCTGCTGGCAGGCGCTGATGAGCCTCGACAGCCAGCGCCTGGAAGGCTGCGTGCTGGTCAGCGGCGAGCCGCGGCTGCTGCAGGCCGGACTCAACGCCGGCCTGTGGACGGTGGGTCTGGCGGCCTGCGAGCTGGGCTCCAGCCAATGGCAGGCCATGACCCGGCAGGAACAGGAGCGCACCCGTGGCAAGGCGACCCTGGCGCTGTTCGGCCTGGGCGTGCACTCGGTGATCGATCACCTGGAATCCCTCGACACCTGCCTTGAGGACATCGCCCAGCGCCGGCACAAGGGCGAGAAACCCTGATACATCCACGTTGATACGGGTCATGCAAAGCAGCGGCAGGTGGATTACGCTAGAAGGCAGGCCAGAACCTTTACCGTGTCGCCGAGGTCCATGGCTTGCCAAGTCATTGATGGAGAACGAACAATGCCTGCCCGCGAACTGCAAGAGCAACTCGATAGCCTGCGCGAGCAACTGGACCGCAATCCACCGCTCTCGCTGGAAGAGCGCGACCACCTGCATGAACTGATGCAGCAGATCGAAGCCCAGATCAAACTCGAAGAAGCGACCAAGGACAACAACCTGGTCGACGGGGTCAATACCGCCGTCGAACGCTTCGAAGCCGATCACCCGGACCTCACCGCCATCCTGCGCAATATTGCCAATCACCTGCACAGCATGGGGATCTGAACCGAATGGGGCCGCAAACGCGGCCCCACTATATTACTGACGCACCAACCGCAGATTCTGCGGGCTGATCGCCCCGGTGCTGCGGTACGGGTTGATATCCAGCCCGCCACGACGCACATACCGCGCATACACCGTCAGGTGCTCAGGCTTGAGCAGGTTCTTCAGGTCCAGGTAGATCCGCTCCACGCATTGTTCGTGGAAGTCGGCATGCTGGCGGAAGCTGATCAGGTAGGTCAGCAGGCTGGCATGATCCAGCGCCTGGCCCTTGTACTCCACCACCACGCTACCCCAGTCCGGCTGGCCGGTGACCGGGCAGTTGGATTTGAGCAGGTGGCTGTGCACCGTCTCTTCCACCACGCGCTCCGACGCGCAACGCAGCAGCTCCGGTTGCGGCTGCTCGTAGTTGCTGATGTTCACATCCAGCGCATCGATGCACAGGCCCGGTAGCGCGGTCACGCCCTGCCCCTCGACCTCGGCCAGGGTGCTGACCTTGACCGCGACCGGCTTGCCGGCTGCGGCGGACAGGTCCTGCACCAGGCACGCCTGCAACGCCTCCAGCGACTCGAACACCGTCTGGTTCAGCGAGTTGAGGTACAGCTTGAACGACTTGGACTCGATGATGTTCGGCGAATCGCACGGGATGGCGAACTCACCGATGGCCACCACCGGCTTGCCCGAGGGCAGCAGCCAGGACAGCTCGAAGCAGTTCCAGAAGTCCACGCCCTGCCACGGCAGCGCATCGCCGCTCACGCCCAGCTCGGCCCATTTGGCCAGGCGGGGAATCGGGAACAGCAGCGAGGGGGTGTAGGTGGCGATGTATTCGCTGGACTTGCCCAGCGGGGAGTGTTCGGCGGCGGGATGCATGGAAACTGACCTGAAGGTTCGAAATTGCCCCTAGTCTACCGGTTTTGCACCCCGCCTTGGAGCCGTTGTCACTCGATGGTCAGCGGGCCGACCATGCCTGCCTGATAGTGGCCCGGCACGTTGCAGGCGAACTCGATGGGCGCCGACTTGCGGAAGGTCCAGGTCAGCTCGGCGCGCTGGCCGGGCTGCAGCAGCACGGTGTTGCCGCCCGCATGACCGTGACCAGCGCCCATCTGGCTGTGATCCATCTGGCCATGGTCCATGCCTTCGTGGTTCATGCCGGCGGTGAACATCTTGCCTTGCATGGCGATCATTTCCTTCTGGTGCTCGGCGTGCATGGCCTTGTCGCCCAGGTTGAACTCGTGGGGCAGCTTGCCTTCGTTGACCAGCACGAAGCGCACGGTCTCGCCGGCCTTGACCTTGATGTTCTTGGGTTCGAAGGCGATGTCCTTGAGCACCACCTCGACGGTGCGGGTGGCCTTGGCCGCCTCGGCCGGCTCGCCGAAGGCGAAGGGTTTGCCGCTGTCGGCGAAGCTCGGCAGGCTGACCAGTGCGAGGGCGGCGGCGATGAACAGGTGTTTCATGGGTGACTCCGGGTCGTTCTGGGAGAATGAGGCCATTCTCGAAAAGGCTGGCTGGCAGCTGGCTGACGGGAAGATTACAACTTTGTCAGCTTGGGCAGGCCGCCGGATCGTCACGTATCATTTCGGCATCACGTTGGCCCTAACCGTTGGTAAACACATGAAACTGCTGATCGTCGAAGACCAGGCCAAGACCGGCCAGTACCTGAGCCAGGGCCTGAGCGAAGCCGGCTTCGCCACTGAGCTGGCCAACGACGGCGACACCGGCCAGCACCTGGCCCTGACCGGTGACCACGACCTGCTGATCCTCGATGTGATGCTGCCGGGGCGCAATGGCTGGCAGATCCTCCAGGCCGTGCGCCAGGCCGGGCTGGACACGCCGGTGCTGTTCCTCACCGCCCGCGATGCCGTCGAGGACCGTGTCCACGGCCTGGAGCTGGGTGCCGACGACTATCTGGTCAAGCCGTTCGCCTTCTCCGAGCTGCTGGCCCGGGTGCGCAGCCTGCTGCGCCGAGGCGCCAGCGCCAGCCAGGACACCTGCCTGAGCCTGGCCGACCTGCGCCTTGACCTGATCCGCCGCCGCGCCGAGCGGGCCGGCCAGCGCGTCGACCTGACCGCCAAGGAATTCGCCCTGCTCGAACTGCTGCTGCGCCGCCAGGGTGAGGTGCTGCCCAAGTCGCTGATCGCCTCGCAGGTGTGGGACATGAACTTCGACAGCGACACCAATGTCATCGAGGTGGCCATCCGCCGCCTGCGCCTGAAGATCGATGACCTTCACACCACCAAGCTGATCCATACCGTGCGCGGCATGGGCTACGTGCTCGAGGAGCGCCAGGACTGATGCGCCGCCTGTCCCTCGGCAGCCGCCTGGCGCTGCTGTTCGCCGCCTGCACCGCCAGTGTTTCGCTGGGCGCCGGCCTGCTGTTCAGCCGCGCCAGCGAGCAGCACTTCGTCGAGCTCGACCAGCAGCTGCTCAGCGGCCGTCTGTCGCTGATGCGCAGCCTGCTTGACGGCGTCACCAGTTCCGAGCAACTGGCCACGCGCCTGCCGGGGCTGCTCAACGAGTTGAGCCATCAATCCGACCTGGCCTTGCGCGTGCGCGCGGTCGACGGCACCACCTGGTTCGCCAGCCGCAGCGACCTGCCGGACGCCCCGAATCAGCCCGGCCTGGCCACCCTGCATACCCAGGGCATCGACTACCGCGGGCTGAGCCTGCCGCTGGACGAAACCCGGCCCGCCTCGCCGCAGCTGACCCTGTTCCTCGACATCACCCATCACCAGCACTTCCTGCAAGGCATGCAGCGCCTGATCTGGCTCACGGTCGGCCTCAGCGCGCTGGTCACCGCGCTGCTGGGTGCCTGGGCCGTGCGCCGTGGCCTGAAGCCGCTGCGGCGGATGGGCAAGGTCGCCGCCGGCGTCAACGCGCGCTCGCTGACCACCCGCCTGCCGGTCGCCGAAATGCCCGAGGAGCTGGCCGAGCTGGCCGGCACGGTCAACGCCATGCTGCAGCGCCTGGACGACGCCTTCCAGCGCCTGTCGGCGTTCTCCGCCGATATCGCCCACGAATTGCGCACACCACTGTCCAACCTGCTGACCCATACCCAGGTCACCCTCACCCGCCCGCGCAGCCTCGAGGACTACCGCGAGGCCCTGCATGGCAATCTCGAGGAACTGCAGTGGATGGCCCAGCTGGTCAACGACATGCTCTACCTGGCCAAGGCCGACCACGGCCTGCTGATGCCCAATAGCCAGGCGCTGGACCTGGCGACCGAGATCGATGCGCTGCTGGAGTATTACGCGCCGCTGGCCGAGGAAGCCGAGGTCAGGCTGTCACGCGAGGGTCAGGCGCATGTCGAAGGCGACCGGCACATGCTGCGCCGGGCCTTGTCGAACCTGCTGGACAACGCCCTGCGCTTTACCCCGGCGGGTGGCGAGATCCGTGTGAGCCTTGCGCCGGGGTTGCGCATCGAGGTGGCCAACAGTGGGCCGGCGATCGCCCCGCAACTGCTGGAGCGGCTGTTCGACCGTTTCTATCGGGCAGACCCGGCGCGCCAGGAGGGCAGCAGCGAGCATGCGGGACTGGGGCTGGCCATCACCCGCTCGATCGTGCAGGCGCACGGTGGGAAGATTCGGGCGGAGTGTGAAAATGGGTGGACGCGGTTCGTGATCGAGTTGCCTGAGTAGGCCTCATCGCGGGGCAAGCCCGCTCCCACGCCATATTATGATGGCTGGAAATATGAGGTCTGCCGTGGGAGCCAGATTATGATGCCTGGAAACAGGAGGTCTGGCGTGGGAGCGGGCTTGCCCCGCGATGGACTATATCCAGATAGCATCCCAATGAGGATAATCCCCAAGCCGCCTGACCAAACCTGCCCTCAAGGGATTAGCCACCACATACCTGGCAAATTCGCGAAGATCTTCCTCCCGCCTCAGCGCCCTGTCGTGATAGCCCGGCTGCCATAATGGTCCTTTCAGTTTTCCAAGCTTGAACAGCGAACATCGGCTGCGCGACTTGAATCGCCGCATAATCGTAGCGAGCGTGTCATCTCCCAACTTGATCAGCCAGTGAAAGTGATCAGGCATGACCACCCATGCGAGGCTGCACAAAGACCCCTCCTGCTCAGCCTGATTGAAATGGAAAGGCAAGCAACGAGCAGCCTGGAAATCTTCAAAAAATGGAAAGCGGTCCCTGGTCGTGCTGGTCAGCAAGTAGACCCGGCTAGGCTCGGAACACCTGCCGTGGCGCAGGCGGTGGGAAGCGGGACGACCCATGTCGATCTCCTTGAAGTAAAATTCTCAAGGTAGATGGCCAATGCAATCGACAGCGAAGGGAAGCGGTACCGGATGTTTCATGGTTCGTGTACGAGCATCGCGGGGCAAGCCCGCTCCCACGCCAGACCTCATACTTGCAGGCATCAAAGACCGGCGTGGGAGCGGGCTTGCCCCGCGATAGCGCTTACTCGTAACGCAACGCCATCGCCGGCTCGATCTGCGAGGCGCGGTACGCAGGGTAGATGGTCGCCAGGAAGCTCATCACCAGCCCGGCCACGCAGATGATCGCCACGTCGCCCCACTGCAATTCCGACGGCAGGCTGCTGATGAAGTAGATGTCGGAGGTGAAGATGTGCTGCCCGCTGACCCGCTCGACCCAGCCGACCACCGCACTGACATTCAGCGCCAGGATCACCCCGAGCACGCCGCCGATCAGCGTGCCGACGATGCCGATCAGACTGCCCTGGACCATGAACGTGCCCATGATCTGCGCCGGCGTCGCGCCGATGGTGCGCAGGATGGCGATATCCGCGCCCTTGTCGTTCACCACCATCACCAGGGTGGCGATGATGTTGAACGCGGCCACGGCGATGATCATCATCAGCAGCAGGCCGATCATGGTCTTTTCCATCTTCATGGCGCTGAACAGGCTGCCCTGGGTGTGCGACCAGTCGTCGGCGCGGTAGCCGTCGCCCAAGCCCGCAGCGATGGCCTTGGACACCTGCGGCGCGGCGTACAGGTCGTGCAGTTTCAGGCGCACGCCCTGCACCTGGCCCGGCGCCCAGCGCTGCATCTCGCCGGCGTCGGCGACATGGATATAGGCCTGGGAGCCATCCAGCTCGGCGCCGACCTTGAAGATGCCGACCACAGTCAGGCGCTGCATGCGCGGGGTGATGCCGCCTGGCTCCTTGCTGATTTCCGGAACGATCAGGGTCAGCTTGTCGCCGGTGTTCAGGCGAAAACGCCGGGCGGTCAATTCACCGATCACCACGCCGTACTCACCGGGCACCAGCGCCTGCAGGCTGCCCTGGACAATATGCTGGGTGACGATGGAGACCTTGCCCTCTTCGGCCGGGTCGATGCCGGCGACCTGGATCGGCTGCATCGCCCCCTTGTACGAGAGCATGCCTTCCATTTCGGTGATCGGCGCCGCGGCCATCACCGCCGGATTGCCTTCTGCGGCGCTGGCGACCTTGCGCCAGTCATCCAGCGGTTGCGCGCCAAGGATCGCGGCATGGGGCACCAGGCCGAGCACGCGCGAGCTCATCTCGCGCTGGAAGCCGTTCATCACCGACAGCACCGTGATCATCGCCAGCACGCCAAGCGACAGCCCGATCATTGAGGTCATGGAAATGAACGAGATGAAGTGGTTGCGACGCTTGGCACGGGTGTAGCGAGCACCGATGAACAAGGACAAGGGTCTGAACATGAACAGGGATACCCAATCTAAGTGTGAACCGGGACGCCTGGGGGCGCCCCGCGCAGGCGATTCAGATCGCCACCAGGCGCCCGTCTTCCAGGCTCAGCACGCGGTCCATCTGGCGCGCCAGGTTGAGGTCGTGGGTCACCACCAGGAAGGCGGTCTGCGAATGCGTGGACAGCTCTCGCATCAGTTCCTGGATACCCATGGCCGTGTGGTGGTCGAGGTTGCCGGTGGGCTCGTCGAGCATCACCAGGCCCGGGCGGTTGACCAGGGCGCGGGCGATCGCCACGCGCTGGCGCTCACCGCCGGACAGCTCGGCCGGCTTGTGATTCAACCGGTGCCCCAGGCCGACGCGCTTGAGCAGCGCCTCGGCGCGCTCGCGGGCCTCGGCGATCGGCGTCTTGCCGATCAGCAGCGGCATGCAGGCGTTTTCCAGGGCGGTGAACTCCGCCAGCAGGTGGTGGAACTGGTAGACGAAGCCCAGGGCGCGGTTGCGCAGCAGGCCACGGGCCCGCTCGCCCAGCGCCGACAGCTCCTCGCCGGCCAGCCAGACGCTGCCCTGGGTCGGCGTGTCGAGGCCGCCGAGCAGGTTGAGCAAGGTACTCTTGCCCGAGCCCGAGCTGCCGACGATGGCCACCCGCTCGCCCGGGTGCAGCTCGAGGTTCAACCCCGACAGGACCTGAACCGACTCCGGGCCTTCCTCGTAGCTCTTGCCCAGGTTGCGGCAGCTCAACACGGCTTTATCACTCATGCGCGACTCACTCATAACGTAGCGCCTCTGCCGGCTGGGTGCGCGAGGCGCGCCAGGCCGGATACAGGGTGGCGAAGAAACTCAGGACCAGCGCCGCGCCACAGACCATGTACACGTCCTGGGCCTGGATCTGCGATGGCAGGTAATCGATGAAGTACACGTCGGCATTGAGGAACTTGTGCCCGATCAGGGTCTCGATGCCGGCGATGGCCGCGCTCACGTTGAGCGCGCCGAGGATGCCCAGCACCGCGCCGATCAGCGTGCCAACCACGCCGATCACCGTGCCCTGGACCATGAAGATGGCCATGATCTGCCCGGGCGTGGCGCCCAGGGTGCGCAGGATGGCGATGTCGCCGCGCTTGTCGTTGACCACCATCACCAAGGTGGAAATGATGTTGAACGCCGCCACTGCGACGATCAGCAACAGCAGCAGGCCGATCATGGATTTCTCCATGCGGATCGCCTGGTACAGGTTGCCGTGGGTGCGGGTCCAGTCACGCGGATAGAACTCCTGCTCGCCCAGCTGCTGGGCGATGGCCCAGGCGGCCCGCGGGGCCTGGAACAGGTCGTCGAACTTCAGGCGCACGCCCTGGACCTGGTCGGCCTTCCAGCGGTGCAGGCGCGACAGGTCGGCTATGTTGGTCAGGCCCAGGTAGCCGTCGATCTCGCCGGCGCCGACATGGAAGGTGCCGACCACGGTGAAGCGCTTCATGCGCGGGAACATCCCCGCCGGGGTGACGCTGACCTCGGGGGCGACGAAGGTCAGCTTGTCGCCGATGCCCACGCCCAGCTTCTGCGCGGCCTTGTCGCCGATCATGATGCCCCACTCGCCCGGCGCCAGCTTGTCGAGGCTGCCGTCGAGGACGAACTTGTCGATGATCGACACCTCGCGCTCGCGGGCCGGGTCGATGCCGTTGAGCAGCACCTTCTGCACCTTGCCTTCATGGGTCAGCAGGCCCTGCATCTGGGTGAACGGCGCGACCGCCAGCACCTGCGGATTCTGCTTTACTTTAGAAGCGAGGGCCTGCCAGTCGTCGATCGGCTGGCCGGTCTCCAGCGTGGCGTGGGGGATCATCCCCAGCACACGGGTACGCATCTCGTGGTCGAACCCGTTCATCACCGAGAGCACCACGATCATCACCACCACGCCCAGGGCGAGGCCGATCATCGAGGTGAGCGAAATGAACGAGACAAAGTGATTGCGGCGCTTGGCACGGGTGTAGCGCGTACCAATGAATACGAATAGAGGTCTGAACATGTCGGGGCTTGTTCGGATGAAAGGGAACGTCCTTGTGGCGAGGCGCCTGCGGCGGCTTTACACTCGGACCACCGCCGTAACCTTGGGTTCGCCATGACGACATTAGACGAAGAAGATCGCCGCGAATACTACCGCATCGAAGATCGGATCGCACTTCAAATCAACCCCCTCAGCGCGGCCGAAGCCCTTGAGACAGAACTGTTGCAGGATGATTCAGAGCTGTTCAACCTGCTCAGCGAGCTGCACCTTTCGGACTTCGAATCACAGCACCTGCTGCGCCAGTTGAGCGAGAAGGACCGTACCCTGGCCGCCTTCCTGCGCGCCCAGAACAAACGCCTCGACCTGCTCAGCGCGGTGGTTGCCCAGAGCCTGATCGGCGAGATCGGCCAGCCGCAACCGGTGATCATCTCCGAAGGCGGCATCGAGTTCGCCCAGGCGCAGAAGATCGCTCCGGGCACCCGGGTCAAGGTAAAGATGGTGCTGATGCCCCGCGCCCATGGCCTGCTGCTGCGCGGCCGGGTCACCCACTGCGACCCGCGCCCGGATGGCGACTACGAGGTAGGCACCGAGTTCATCGACATGACCGACGCCCAGCGCCAGCTGCTGGCCCGCTATATCCTGCAGCGCCAGCAACAGCAACGCCGCCAGGCGCTGGAACAGAACGACCCCGCTTCCTGAAGCCCTTTTCTCTGATTTGAAGGAACGAACGTGACCTTGATCTATGGCCACCGCGGCGCCAAGGGCGAAGCGCCCGAGAATACCCTGCAGAGCTTTCGCCAGTGCCTGTCCCATGGCGTGGACCGCTGCGAACTCGACCTGCACCTGTCGGCCGACAACGAGCTGATGGTGATCCACGACCCGACCCTCAAGCGCACCACCGGTCGACGCGGCAAGGTGGTCGAACACACGGCGGCAGACCTGGTGACCTACGACGCGCGCAAGGGCGGCCCGGGCCATGTGCAGCCCTGCCCTATCCCGCGCCTTGAAGAGCTGTTCGAAAAATGCGCCTTCGAGCACTGGCAGCTGGAGGTCAAGAGCGCCTCGCGCACCCGCGCCGCCAGCACCGTGCTGGCAATCCGCGAACTGGCCCAGCAGCATGGCCTGCTGGACAAGGTGACCATCACCTCGAGCTCACGAGAAGTGCTGGGCGCCGCCCTGGAACTGGTGCCCGACATCAAGCGCGGACTGGTTGCCGAGTACGCCTGGCTCGACCCGCTGAAGGTCGCGCAGAACTACGACTGCGAGATGCTGGCGCTGAACTGGACGCTGTGCACCCCAGAGCGCCTGATCAAGGCGCAGCGCCAGGGTCTGCACGTGTCGGTATGGACGGTCAACGAACCGGCGCTGATGCGCCGGCTCGCCGACTTTGGCGTGGACAGCCTGATTACAGACTTTCCCGGTTTGGCCAGGACCACCCTCGGGTAGGGCTGAAATCGGTCTCCCCGACCGGCTCAGGCCACCGGTCGGAGCCGCTCAAAAAAGCCGGTTCAGACCATCATAGGCAGCTACCCGATAGGCCTCGGCCATGGTCGGGTAGTTGAAGGTGGTGTTGACGAAGTACTTCAGGTTGTTCTGCTCGCCCGGCTGGTTCATCACCGCCTGGCCGATGTGGACGATCTCCGAGGCCTGGTAGCCGAAGCAGTGCACGCCGAGGACTTCCAGGGTCTCGCGGTGGAACAGGATCTTCAGCATGCCTTGCGGCTCGCCGGCGATCTGTGCGCGGGCCATGCTCTTGAAGAAGGCCTTGCCCACTTCGTAGGGCACCTTGGCCTGGGTCAGTTCCTGCTCGTTCTTGCCGATCGAGCTGATCTCCGGAATGGTGTAGATGCCGGTCGGCACGTCGTTGACGAAGCGCCAGCTGCCGTTGTCGACGATGCTGCCGGCGGCCGAGCGGCCCTGGTCGTGGGCGGCGCTGGCCAGGCTCGGCCAGCCGATCACGTCACCGGCGCCGTAGATGTTCGGCACGCTGGTGCGGTAGGTCTCGTCGACCTCGATCTGGCCACGGCTGTTGACCTTGATGCCGATGTTCTCCAGGCCCAGCTTGTCGGTGTTGCCGGTACGGCCGTTGCACCACAGCAATGCGTCGGCCTTGATCTTCTTGCCCGACTTCAGGTGCAGGATCACCCCGTTGTCCAGGCCTTCGACGCGGTCGTATTCCTCGTTGTGGCGCACGGTGATGTTGTTGTTGCTGAAGTGGTAGCTCAGCGCCTGGGAGATTTCCGAGTCAAGGAAGCTCAGCAGCTGGCCACGGTTGTCGACCAGTTCGACCAGCACGCCCAGGCCGCTGAAGATCGAGGCGTATTCGCAACCGATCACCCCGGCGCCGTAGACGATCAGCTTGCGCGGGGTGTGGCTCAGGCTGAGGATGGTGTCGCTGTCGTAGACGCGCGGGTGGTGGAAGTCGATGTCGGCCGGACGGTACGGGCGCGAGCCGGTGGCGATGATGATGTGCTTGGCGTTGAGCTTCTCGACCACGCCGTTGGGGCAGACCACTTCGACGGTCTGCTCGTCGGCGAAGCTGCCGGTGCCGACGAACACATCGACGCGGTTGCGCGCGTAGTAGCCGGTGCGCGAGGCGACCTGCTTGCTGATGACCTTCTCGGCGCTCTTGAGCACGTCGGGGAAGGAGAACCAGCGCGGCTCGCCGATGGCACGGAACATCGGGTTGGTGTTGAACTGCATGATCTGCCGCACGGAGTGACGCAGCGCCTTGGACGGGATGGTGCCCAGGTGGGTGCAGTTGCCGCCGACCTGGCGACGGCTGTCGACCATGGCCACCTTGCGCCCTGCTTTGGCGGCGTTCATTGCCGCGCCTTCTCCGGCCGGGCCGGAACCCAGCACCACTACGTCGTAGTTGTAGACAGCCATGCGTACTCCTTCAGAACTGGCCCGCCGGCCGGATGGCCGCGGGGCGCGATCATGTCGCCGGGGCGCCATGAGAAAATTCGGGTGCAGTCTAATCAAGCGTGAACGCCGCGCACATTAACCCTTGGTCGCGTCGTAGGCCATTATTGCCTGCACTACATGTCGTTTCACCGTTTCCCTGGCATTGATCATCCGTGGCTTGCCTTTCACTCGCCTTTCACCACCCGCTCGAAGGCCGGCGTGGAACGGGAGACGAAACCACCCTCGACTCTGGTCACCAGCACCGCGGCGATGCCGTGGGCGATGGCGAAATCCCAGCCTTGCTGCGGCCCGAGGATCAGCAGCAGGGTCGAGTAGCCGTCGGCCTGCAGCGCCGAGGCGTCGAGCACCGTCACCGCCGCCAGGTCGTGCTCGACCGGGCGCCCGAGACGGGCATCGAAGGTGTGCGAATAGCGCCGGCCATTGTCCTCGAAATAATGCCGATAGTCACCCGAGGTCGACACGGCCATGTCCTCCACGCCGATGACCTGGCGGGCGATCTGGCGGTCCTCGCGCGGCAGCTCCAGGGCCACCCGCCAGGCACTGCCATCGGGTTTGCGGCCCACGGCCTTGAGCTCGCCAGTGGCTTCGGCGAGAAACGCCTCGATGCCCATGGCGCGCAGGCGCTTGGCGATCAGGTCGACGGCGTGGCCGGCGGCGATACTGTTGAAATCCAGCTCGATGGGAGCGTCCTTGCACAGGGCGTCACCCTCGATGCGCAGGTGCCGGTAGCCCACGCGCTCACGCGCTCGGGCCAGCGTCTGCGGGTCGGGCACCTGCATCTCGCGGGCCTGGGGGCCGAAGCCCCAGAGGTCGAGCAGCGGCTCGACGGTGAGATCGAAGGCGCCTTGGCTCTGCTCGGCCAAGTGCTGGCCGAAGCTGGCCAGCTCGAACAGGTCGGCGTCGATGGGCAGGCACTGGTTGGCCGCAAGCTGGTTGAAACGGCTGACGGTGGAGTCGCCGCGGTAGGTGGAGTAGCGGGCGTCGATGGCCTGGAGGATGGCCTCGACCTCGGCCTGGACCTGCTCGGGCGCCGGGCCGTCGGGTTGGCGCACGTACTGGATGCTGTAGCTGCTGCCCATGGTCGGGCCGCCGAAGCGCTCGAGGGTGGGGTCTTGATTGCAGGCTGACAGCAACAACAGGCAGAACAGAAGAACTGTGCGCAATATGGATCTCTCGGTTGAGCGGTCTCTTTGCAGGAGCGGCCTTGTGCCGCGAAAGGGCCGCAAGGCGGCCCCAGGTTTTCAGCGTCACTGCCACAATTGCCGGGGCTGCTACGCAGCCCTTTCGCGGCACAAGGCCGCTCCTACAAAGAGACCGCGCTGATGCGGGGAGCAAAAAAAACGGGAACCCGAAGGTTCCCGTTTTCTCAACGCATTACAAGCGGATCAGCGTGGAAACGCTGGCGGGTTCACACCGGCCATGTCTTCCATCACGCGTACCACCTGGCAGCTGTAACCGAACTCGTTGTCGTACCACACGTACAGGACAACGCGGTTGTCGTTGCAGATGGTCGCCTCGGCGTCGACCACACCGGCGTGGCGCGAACCAACGAAGTCGGTCGATACCACTTCCTGGGAGCTGACGTAGTCGATCTGCTTGTGCAGCTCCGAGTGCATGGCGGTCTGGCGCAGGTACTCGTTCAGCTCTTCGCGGTTGGTGGCCTTCTCGAGGTTCAGGTTGAGAATGGCCATCGACACGTTCGGCGTCGGCACACGAATGGCGTTGCCGGTCAGCTTGCCCTTGAGCACTGGCAGTGCCTTGGCGGCGGCGGTGGCGGCACCGGTCTCGGTGATGACCATGTTCAGCGGCGCGGCGCGGCCACGACGGCTGCCCTTGTGGAAGTTGTCGATCAGGTTCTGGTCGTTGGTGAACGAGTGAACGGTTTCGACGTGGCCGTTGACGATGCCGTACTGGTCGTTGATGGCCTTGAGCACCGGCACGATGGCGTTGGTGGTGCAGGACGCCGCCGAGATGATCTTGTCGTCGGCGCTGATGTCGCCGTGGTTGATGCCGTGCACGATGTTCTTCAGCGCGCCCTTGCCAGGTGCGGTGAGGATCACGCGGGCGGCGCCCGGGCAGGCCAGGTGCTGGCCGAGGCCGTCGGCGTCACGCCATACGCCGGTGTTGTCGACGATCAGCGCATCGTGGATGCCGTACTGGGTGTAGTCGACTTCGCTCGGGCTCTTGGCGTAGATCACCTGGATCAGGTTGCCATTGGCGGTGATGGTGTTGTTGGCTTCATCGATGACGATGGTGCCGTCGAACGGACCGTGCACCGAGTCGCGGCGCAGCAGGCTGGCGCGCTTGACCAGGTCGTTCTCGGCGCCCTTGCGCACGACGATGGCGCGCAGGCGCAGGCCGTCGCCGCCACCGGTCTTCTCGATGAGGATGCGCGCCAGCAGGCGGCCGATACGGCCGAAACCGTACAGGACGACGTCGGTGCCCTTGCGTGCGGAAGCGTTCTGCTGACCCACGACGTCGGCCAGTTCGTCACGGACGAACTGCTCGGCGCTGCGGCCGTTGCCTTCGACCTTGAACTTGTTGGCCAGCTTGCCCAGGTCCACCGAGGCGGCGCCCAGCTTCAGCTCGCTCATGGCCTTGAGCAGGGGGAACGTCTCGTGGACGGACAGCTCGGTCTCGTCGGTCTGACGGTGACGGGCAAAGCGGTGGGCTTTGAGGATCGAGATAACCGAACGGTTGATCAGGCTGCGGCCATAGATCGAGCTCACCACGTTGTTGTTGCGGTAGAGCTGACCGATAAGCGGGATCATCGCTTCAGCCAGGGCTTCACGATCGATCCACTCACCAAGACACTGGTCGGGCTTCTGAGTCACGGTAACCTTCCACATGTAGGGGAACAAAAAAGGGGCTACATTATGACGCCCCTCGGCGTATCGGGCAATGAGCGCCTGTCGCCGACGCCAGACCCCGTCGTCATGCCCTCGCGAGCCTGACAGCGAGCCCCGTCACCGGTACAATCGACCTCTTTGCCGCAACGCTTGGAGTCCGATCTCCCGTGTCAGTTCTGCGCCTACCGCAAATGTCGGCCACGGCCGGCAAACAAACCTGGGGCAACCTGCCCGGCGCCGCCTTGAGCCTGGCCATCGCCGAGGCGGCCAGTACCGCCGGTCGCTTCACCTTGCTGCTGACCGCCGACAGCCAGGCGGCCGACCGCCTCGAGCAGGAGCTGCGCTTCTTCGCGCCGGCGCTGCCGGTGCTGCCGTTCCCTGATTGGGAAACCCTGCCCTACGACCTGTTCTCGCCGCACCAGGACATCATCTCCCAGCGCATCGCCAGCCTCTACCGGCTGCCGGAGCTGGACCACGGCATCCTCGTCGTGCCGATCACCACTGCCCTGCACCGCCTGGCCCCCACGCGCTTCCTGCTGGGCAGCAGCCTGGTGCTGGACGTCGGCCAGAAGATCGACGTCGAGCAGATGCGCACGCGCCTGGAGGCCAGCGGCTACCGCTGCGTCGACACGGTCTACGAGCATGGCGAGTTCGCCGTGCGCGGCGCGCTGATCGACCTGTTCCCCATGGGCAGCAAGCAGCCGTACCGCATCGACCTGTTCGACGACGAGATCGAGACCCTGCGCACCTTCGACCCGGAGTCGCAGCGCTCGATCGACAAGGTCGACTCGATCCGCCTGTTGCCGGCGCGCGAGTTCCCCATGCAGAAGGACGAGGTTACGCGCTTCAAGGCGCGCTTCCGCGAACGCTTCGACGTGGACTTCCGCCGCAGCGCGATCTTCCAGGACCTCACCAGCGGCATCATTCCCGCCGGTATCGAGTACTACCTGCCGCTGTTCTTCGAAGAGACCGCCACCCTGTTCGACTACCTGCCGGCCGACACCCAGGTGTTCTCCCTGCCGGGCGTGGAGCAGGCCGCCGAGCACTTCTGGAACGACGTGCGCGGGCGCTATGAAGAGCGCCGCGGCGACCTCAGCCGGCCACTGCTGCCGCCGGCGGAGCTGTTCATGCCGGTGGAGGACTGCTTCGCCCGCCTCAAGCAATGGCCACGGGTGGTGATCGGTGCCGACGACGTCGAGCCCGGCGTTGGCCGCGAGCGCTTCCCGGCCCGCGCCCTGCCCAACCTGGCGATCGAGGCCAAGGCCAACCAGCCGCTGGCGGAGCTGTCGAACTTCCTCGACCAGTTCCCCGGCCGCGTGCTGTTCACGGCGGAATCGGCGGGCCGGCGCGAAGTGCTGCTGGAGCTGCTCGAACGCCTGAAGCTGCGCCCCCACACCGTCGACGGCTGGGCCGACTTCGTCAGCGGCGGCGAACGCCTGGCGATCACCATCGCGCCGCTGGACGACGGCCTGCTGCTGGACGACCCCAGCCTGGCCCTGGTCGCCGAAAGCCCGCTGTTCGGCCAGCGCGTGATGCAGCGCCGGCGCCGCGAGAAACGCGGCGAGGCGGCCAACGACGCGGTGATCAAGAACCTCACCGAGCTGCGCGAAGGCGCCCCGGTGGTGCACATCGACCACGGCGTGGGCCGCTACCTGGGCCTGGCAACCCTGGAAATCGACGGCCAGGCCGCCGAGTTCCTCACCCTCGAATACGCCGAGGGCGCCAAGCTCTACGTGCCGGTGGCCAACCTGCACCTGATCGCCCGCTACACCGGCAGCGACGACGCCCTGGCGCCGCTGCACCGGCTGGGCTCCGAAGCCTGGCAGAAAGCCAAGCGCAAGGCTGCCGAACAGGTGCGCGACGTCGCCGCCGAATTGCTCGACATCTACGCCCGCCGCGCCGCGCGCAAAGGCTACGCCTTCGCCGACCCGGCCGCCGACTACGCCACCTTCAGCGCCGGCTTCCCGTTCGAGGAAACCCCCGACCAGCAGGCCGCCATCGAGGCGGTACGCGCCGACATGCTCGCCGGCCAGCCCATGGATCGCCTGGTCTGTGGCGACGTCGGCTTCGGCAAGACCGAGGTGGCCATGCGCGCCGCCTTCATCGCCGTGCACGGCGGACGCCAGGTCGCATTGCTGGTACCCACCACCCTGCTCGCCCAGCAGCACTACAACAGCTTCCGCGACCGCTTCGCCGACTGGCCGGTGAAGGTCGAGGTGATGAGCCGCTTCAAGTCGGCCAAGGAAGTCGCCAGCGCCGCGGCGGACCTGGCCGAGGGCAAGATCGACATCCTCATCGGCACCCACAAGCTGTTGCAGGACGATGTGCGCTTCAAGGACCTGGGCCTGGCCATCATCGACGAGGAACACCGCTTCGGCGTGCGCCAGAAAGAGCAGCTCAAGGCCCTGCGCAGCGAGGTGGACATCCTCACCCTGACCGCAACGCCCATTCCACGGACGCTGAACATGGCGGTGTCGGGCATGCGCGACCTGTCGATCATCGCCACCCCGCCGGCCAGGCGCCTGTCGGTGCGCACCTTCGTCATGGAGCAGAACAAGAGCACGATCAAGGAAGCGCTGCTGCGCGAACTGCTGCGCGGCGGCCAGGTGTACTACCTGCACAACGACGTCAAGACCATCGAGAAGTGCGCTGCGGAACTGGCCGAACTGGTGCCCGAGGCGCGCATCGGCATCGGCCACGGGCAGATGCGCGAGCGCGAACTCGAACAGGTGATGAGCGACTTCTACCACAAGCGCTTCAACGTGCTGATCGCCTCGACCATCATCGAGACCGGCATCGACGTGCCCAGCGCCAACACCATCGTCATCGAGCGCGCCGACAAGTTCGGCCTGGCCCAGCTGCACCAGCTGCGCGGCCGGGTCGGCCGTAGCCACCACCAGGCCTACGCCTACCTGCTGACGCCACCGCGCCAGCAGATCAGCGCCGATGCCGAAAAGCGCCTGGAGGCCATCGCCAACACCCAGGACCTGGGCGCCGGCTTTGTCCTGGCCACCAACGACCTGGAGATCCGTGGTGCCGGCGAGCTGCTCGGCGAAGGCCAGAGCGGGCAGATCCAGGCGGTCGGCTTCACCCTGTACATGGAAATGCTCGAGCGCGCGGTCAAGGCCATCCGCAAGGGCGCCCAGCCGAACCTCGAGCAGCCGCTCGGCGGCGGCCCGGAGATCAACCTGCGCCTGCCGGCGCTGATCCCCGAGGACTACCTGCCCGACGTGCATGCGCGCCTGATCCTCTACAAGCGCATCGCCTCGGCGGCCGACGAAGAGGGCCTCAAGGACCTGCAGGTGGAAATGATCGACCGCTTCGGCCTGCTGCCGGAGCCGACCAAGAACCTGATGCGCCTGACCCTGCTCAAGCTGCAGGCGGAAAAGCTCGGCATCAAGAAAGTCGACGCCGGCCCCAACGGCGGCAAGCTCGAGTTCGAGGCCGAGACACCGGTCGACCCGCTGACCCTGATCAAGCTGATCCAGGGCCAGCCCAAACGCTACAAGTTCGAAGGCGCGACCCAGTTCCGCTTCCTGGTGCCGATGGAACGCCCCGAAGAACGTTTCAACACCCTGGAAGCGCTGTTCGAGCGCCTCACTCCACAGAATCCATAAGGAAGCTTCATGCGTGCCATCCGTTGCCTGACCCTGCTGCTGGCCCTGCTCGCGCCGGCTGCCTTCGCCGCAGGACCCTACCAGGTGGAAATGATCCTGGTGCGGCAGAACGCCGTGCCGGCGATCACCAGCCCATTCGCCCCGGAAGACTGGAGCGCCGGCGCGCCACGCCTGGAAAAAGGCGCCGAGCGCCCGACCGGCCTGGGTGACGAAGTCACCCGCCTGCAGGCCACCGCCGACTACACCGTGCTTCTGCACAGGGCCTGGCAGCAGGACGGCGATGCCGTCGCCGTGAGCGCCGGTGACGAGCAGTTCGGCCACTTCCCCATCGAAGGCAACCTGACCATCAAGGAAGGCCGCTTCATCGCCGTCGACGCCAGCCTCTGGGTCAACCAGCTCGACGCCAACGGCAGTGTGCTGCGCAGCGAGCAGTTCAAGCAGAGCAACAGCAACATGAAGGCCGGCCAGCTGACCTTCCTCGATGGCGGGCACCTGGCGCTGCTGCTCAAGGTCTCGCCGGCCGGCATGCGCAAGATCCCGCTGCCGGATCCGGAAATGATGGAGCAGTGAAACCGTGAACGCCGATGTGCAGAAGCTGGCAGCCGAGAATCCGAGCTGGAAGCGCGATTTTTCCGCGGCCACCCTGCAACGTGGCGAACGCTACGCCGAACAGGGCCTGGTGCAGATCCAGTCCCACGGCGACTCGCGCATCGAGTCCACCTGCCACGGCAGCGGCGGCAACATCTACCGCCAGCGGATCATCATCACTGCCGGCCCCTCCGGGCAATGCCATGTGCGCGGCGACTGCTCCTGTCCGGTGGGCACCAACTGCAAGCACTGCGCCGCAGCGCTCTATACCCTGGCCAACAGCCACGGACACGGCGCGGCCAACGGCGACCAGTTGCCCCATCACCTGCAGCACTGGCTGCAGGGGCTGGAGCCGCCCACATCCCGACAGGGCGACGCCGAAGACAAACGGGGCCGCATGGTCTGCTACCAGCTGGCGCTCAACGACGACCACAGCAGTTGCGCATTGCGTGTGCGCAAGGGCACCCGCGAAGAGCACGGCATTCGCTACAGCCGCATCCAGTCGCTGTACGAACTGCTCTACGAGCCCCCGAAGTTCGTCAAGGAAGAGGACCTGCGCATCCTTCGCCAGCTCTCGGCGCAGACCGCGCCCTACGGCCACGAGCGCGGCTATGCGCTCAAGGGGCTCGAGGGCGGCGAGTTGCTGCAGCGGGCGCTGGACACCGGGCGCCTGATGTTCATCGAAGACCTGCCCCTGCTGACCCAGGGCGCGCCTCGTCAGGCGGACTTCCGCTGGGTACGCCTGGGCAACGGCGACTACAGGGGCATGTGGTACAACGGCGAGGAACCGCTCAATTGCGTGCTGCCGCTGGTGCCGCTGTACTACTTCGACCTCGACACCCATGAGGTCGGCAGCGTTTCCCACGACCTGGATCCGCACACTGCCCTGCAGCTGTCCCTTGCTCCCGATGTACCGGAACACCTCATCGTGCCCCTCAGCCACAAGCTCAACGCCCTCAACCATCACCTGCCGACGCCCACCACCGTGCAGCAGGAGCAGCTCGACGACATCGCGCCGACCCCGCACCTGACCCTCGGCAGCCTCGAGTTCAGCGCCTACACACCCAAGACCGGGCGCATGCAAAGGCAGATGCAGCACCGCGCCGCGCTGGCATTCGACTACGACGGCCTGCGCGCCAGTGGCGGTGACGACAAGCCGCTGAGCCGCCTGGTGGGCAGCACCAGCCAGCGCATCCGTCGCCAGCCCCAGGCCGAGCAGGCCCTGCGCAAGGTATTGCGCGAGCATGGTTTCAAGCCCGCCACCCGCCAAAGCAAGGCCCTGCCCGACAGCGCTGGCGAGATGTACCAGCTGCCCGACGACGAAGCCTGGCTGCGCTTCGCCCGCGAGGGCCTGCCGCGCCTGCGCGAGGCCGGCTGGGCCATCGATGTGCACCGCGACTTCGCCTTCAACCTGCACGAGGTCGACGACTGGTACGCCACCATCGACGAAGCGCCGGGCCATGAGTGGTTCGACCTGGAGCTGGGCATCGTCGTCGATGGCCAGCGCCACAGCCTGCTGCCCATCGTCCTGCAACTGCTGCGCGCCAGCCCCGAGCTGCTGCGCCCCAGCGAACTGGCACGGCGCAGTGACGACGAACACCTGCTGATCGACCTCAACCGCGCCCGCCACGACAGCCCGGCGCTGCGGGTCGCCCTGCCCTACGGGCGGATCAAGGCGGTCATGGGCACCCTGGGCGAGCTGTACCTGCACAACGACGCCAGCGGCCCGAGCCTGCGCCTGGAGCGCGCCGACGCCGCGCGCCTGAACGACATCGACCACCTGCCGTTGCAGTGGGAGGGAGGGAGTCATGTGCGCGACCTGGGCCGGCGCCTGCGCGACGCCCGCGACCTGCAGGTGGTGCCGCCCAAGGGCCTGAACGCCACCCTGCGCCCCTACCAGCAGCAAGGCCTGAACTGGCTGCAGGCCCTGCGCGAAATGGGCACCGGCGGCATCCTCGGTGACGACATGGGCCTGGGCAAGACCCTGCAGACCCTGGCCCACCTGCTGCTGGAGAAAGAAGCCGGGCGCCTGGCCCACACGGCGCTGGCGGTGATGCCCACCAGCCTGGTGCCCAACTGGCTCGACGAGGCCCGGCGCTTCGCCCCCGACCTGCGCGTCCTGGCCCTGCACGGCCCCAGCCGCAACAAGCACTTCGCCAAGCTGGCCGACTACGACCTGGTGCTGACCACCTACGCCCTCGTCCCTCGCGATCTGGAACACCTCAAGGTCCAGCCCTGGCATCTGCTGGTGCTGGACGAGGCGCAGAACATCAAGAGCAGCACCAGCAAGGCCGCCCAGGCCGTGCGCGAGCTGCAGGCCAACCAGCGGCTGTGCCTGACCGGCACGCCGATGGAGAACAACCTCGGCGAACTGTGGTCGATCTTCCACTTCCTGATGCCCGGCTGGCTGGGCGAGAGCAAGCGCTTCACCCAGGACTACCGCACCCCGATCGAGCGCCACGGCGACGCCGAGCGCATGGGCCACCTGGCCAGCCGTATCCGCCCGTTCCTGCTGCGCCGCACCAAGGAGCAGGTGGCCACCGAGCTGCCGGCCAAGACCGAGATGATCCACTGGGTCGAGCTCAGCGACGCCCAGCGCGACACCTACGAGGCGGTGCGGGTGGCGATGGACAAGAAGGTCCGCGACGAAATCGCCCGCAACGGCGCCGCCCGCAGCCAGATCGTCATCCTCGATGCCCTGCTCAAGCTGCGCCAGGTATGCTGCGACCTGCGCCTGGTCAAGGGCACCGAGGCCAAGGGCACGTTCGCCGACAAGGGCAAGCTGGGCAGCCTGCTGGAGATGCTCGAGGAGCTGCTCAGCGAGGGGCGCAAGGTGCTGCTGTTCTCGCAGTTCACCTCGATGCTGGCACTGATCGAGTTCGAGCTGGAAAAGCGCGGCATCCGCTACAGCCTGCTGACCGGCGACACCCGCGACCGCCGCGCGCCGGTGCAGCAGTTCCAGAACGGCGACAGCGAGGTGTTCCTGATCAGCCTCAAGGCCGGTGGCACCGGGCTGAACCTGACCGCCGCCGACACGGTGATCCACTACGACCCGTGGTGGAACCCGGCCAGCGAGAACCAGGCCACCGACCGCGCCTACCGCATCGGCCAGGACAAGCCGGTGTTCGTGTTCAAGCTGATCACCCGGGGGACGGTGGAGGAGAAGATCCAGCAGTTGCAGCAGGAGAAGGCGGCGCTGGCGGCCGGGCTGCTCGATGGCGGGCAGGCCGGGCAATGGCGGCTGGGCGATGACGAGATCGAGGCGCTGTTCGCACCGTTGCCGGGTAAGCGCGGGCGTTAAGCCAGGCTTTTCCCGTGCTGGCCTCTTCGCGGGTAAACCCGCTCCCACAGGATCGGCGTATTCCTTGAGGGTGACGCCGAACCTGTGGGAGCGGGTTTACCCGCGAAGAAGCCAACGCGGTCAGTCGACCAGCTGGGCTTCCTTCAACGCCCCCAACGCCTCCAGCCAACGCGGCTGCTGACGGTAATCGGTACGCGCAAAACCCTGCCCGCGCATCCGCGCGATCCGTGGCGACGGCTTGACCTTCATCCGCTGCGCCGCGCTCAACGCCAGCTCCGCGGCCGCCCGGTCGTTGCACACCAGGCCCATGTCGCAGCCGGCGCTCAGGGCCGCCTCGATACGACTGGCGGCATCGCCCACCACATGGGCGCCGGCCATGGACAGGTCGTCGCTGAAGATCACCCCGTCGAAGCCCAGCTCGCCGCGCAGGATGTCCTGCAGCCAGCGCCGGGAGAAGCCGGCCGGCTGGTTGTCGACCTGCGGATAGATCACATGGGCCGGCATCACCGCCGCCAACTGGCCACCCAGCTGGCTGAACGGCACCAGGTCGGCAGCGCGCAGCTGCTCGAGGCTGCGTTCGTCGACCGGGATCGCCACATGGGAGTCGGCTTCGGCCCAGCCGTGGCCGGGGAAATGCTTGCCGCAGGCGGCCATGCCCGCGGCGTTCATGCCGCGGATGAACGCACCGGCCAGCTCGGTGGCACGCTGCGGATTGCCTTCAAAGGCGCGGCTGCCGACCACGGCGCTGCGCTGGTGATCGAGGTCCAGCACCGGGGCGAAGCTCAGGTCCAGGCCCACCGCCAGCACCTCGGTGGCCATCAGCCAGCCGCACTGCTCGGCCAGGTACTCGGCATTGGTGTTGTCGGCGATCGCACGCATGGCCGGCAGGCGCACGAAGCCCTGGCGCAGGCGCTGGACCCGCCCGCCTTCCTGGTCCACGGCGAGGATCAGCTCGGGGCGGATGGCACGGATCGACGCGCACAGCTCGCGCACCTGGCGCGGGCTGTCGATGTTGCGGGCGAAGATGATCAGGCCGGCCACTTCGGGCTGGCGCAGCAGATGGCGGTCTTCGGCGGTCAGCCATTTACCGGCGATATCCACCATCAGGGAGCCTTGCAGGCTGGCAGTCATAGGGAATCCTTCATGGGAGGTCCAGGGGCGCTTGGCCGTGGCGCAGGCGCACGCAAACATCGGACAACGAAGTGCCCGATGGTTCAGTGGCGAAGCGGCCGTGCTGGCGGAAAATGCGGCGGGAGACAAGGTCAGGCATGCGCGCTAGCTTAGCGCAAGCGCCCTGCCCCGCCCAGTACTCAGGCCTTGGCGGGGGTGGCGGACTTGCTGCGCGGACGCAGCTGCGCCGTGGCCATGGCCTCGTCGGTGACGCCGCTGTCGGCGCGCATGCCGGCGGCCAGGAACGGCACCATCAGGCGCATGACCTGCTCGATCGAGGTGTTGATGCCGAAATCGGTCTCGGCGATGGCCCGCAGGGCCTTGATCCCCGACATGCTGAACGCCGCGGCGCCGAGCATGAAGTGCACGCGCCAGAACAGCTCCAGCGGCGGGATGCGTGGCGCGGCCTCGTTGACCAGCAGCATGTAGCGGCGGAACACCTTGCCGTACATGTCTTCCAGATAACGCCGCAGGTGCCCCTGGCTCTGGCTGAAAGCCAGGCCCAGCAGGCGCATGAAGATCGACAGGTCGTTGTTGCTGCGCGGCTGCACGGCCAGGGCCTGCTCCACCAGCATCTCCAGCAGTTCCTCGAGCGAGGCCTTCTGCTCGGGACGCGCCTGGCGGCGCTCCAGCTCGCGCTCCAGGCTTGCGCAGAACGGCCCCAGGAAGCGCGAGAACACCGCCTGGATCAGGGCCTTCTTCGAACCGAAATGGTAGTTCACCGCCGCCAGGTTGACCCCGGCCTTGCTGGTGATCAGCCGCAATGAGGTTTCCGCGAACCCACGCTCCGCGAACAGCTGCTCCGCCGCATCGAGGATGCGTTCAACGGTTTCCGATTGGGCCATGACTACTCCGCCTGACAAACAGTTGTTTGAAACATACGTTTCAGGCCTGCCGATGTCAAGGCTGGGTGACCGGTCGGTCGCCATTTAAAAGCGCCAAGAGTCAGGCTGCAAGCGACAAGATGCGTCGGCGTTTCGATCTTTCTTGGTCCGGGTGGGTTGCAGGCCGCGAGCCACTGTATATAATTCCAGTCACTGTATAAAAAGACAGAGCCCTCGCCCATGCTGAAACTGACGCCACGCCAAGCCGAGATTCTGGCCTTCATCAAGCGCTGCCTCGAAGACAACGGCTTTCCGCCGACCCGCGCCGAGATCGCCCAGGAGCTGGGCTTCAAGTCGCCCAACGCCGCCGAGGAACACCTGAAGGCCCTGGCCCGCAAGGGCGCCATCGAGATGACTCCTGGCGCTTCCCGCGGCATCCGCATTCCCGGCCTTGAGCCAAAGCACGAGGACAGCGGCCTGCCCATCATCGGCCGGGTCGCCGCCGGCGCGCCGATCCTCGCCGAGCAGCACATCGAGGAATCCTGCAACATCAACCCGGCCTTCTTCCATCCCCGTGCCGACTATCTGCTGCGCGTGCACGGCATGAGCATGAAGGACATCGGCATCTTCGACGGCGACCTGCTGGCCGTGCACACCACCCGCGAAGCCCGCAATGGCCAGGTGGTGGTGGCCCGCATCGGCGACGAAGTGACCGTCAAGCGCTTCAAGCGCGAAGGCAGCAAGGTCTGGCTGCTCGCCGAAAACCCCGAATTCGCCCCCATCGAAGTTGACCTGAAGGAACAGGAACTGGTGATCGAGGGCTTGAGCGTCGGCGTCCTGCGCCGCTGAACCAGGAGGCGTCATGCAGCCGTTCACCCATGCACCCCAGCAAGCCCAGCTGCCGCTGTTCGAGGCCTTTCTCGCCCAACCGGTGCTGCCAGGCCTCAAGCCCGCCCCGGTGGCGCGCAAGAGCAGCCAGCCAGAGCTGTTCAGCGAACTGGCCCTGCGCGGCGCGCCCGGGCATTGCCAGAGCCTGCTGGCGCCGATCCTGCGCGAACTCAGCGAAGAAGACGACAGCCGCTGGCTGACGCTCATCGCCCCGCCGGGCAGCCTCACCCAGGCCTGGCTGCGCGATGCCGGCCTGAACCGTGAACGCATCCTGCTGCTGCAACCTGGTGGCAAACAGACTGCCCTGCAACTGGCCTGCGAAGCCTTGCGCCTGGGCCACAGCCATACCGTGGTCAGCTGGCTGGGCACCCTCAACGGCAGCGCCCGGCAACAGCTTCAGCGCGCCGCCGCCAGCGGAAACGCACAAAGCCTGAACATCCGCCTCGGCTGATGTTCAGGCTTTGCCTGTCAAACACTTGAAACCCTGAGCCTGTAACCTGCCTCAGTGAAGGACGCGCGGCCCTTCTTCACGCTCAAGCTCACCCTCGACGAGGCGGCCGGCCATCTGCACGCCGACACTGAGCATGGCCTTGGCCACTTCCACATGCTGTCCTTGCAGGAATGCCTTGGCATCCTCGGAGAAATCCAAGGTCACCAGGGAGCCTTCATCCTCGGCACGGCGCAGCTCGATCCGGCCATCAGGCAACTCGACAATTTCTAGAAAGGACGTTGACATAAAGGGCCTGCTTTTCACGAAAGGCCATCAGTGTACCAGCCATGGCGGCGGTCAGCACTCACTCAGCGCTTCGCGGAATCGTCTCACCAGGCTTTTCAGGTTCTGTCGCCAGGCTTCAAGCTCCTCCCGGGATAGCTCGGCCGGCTCGGGCTCGTCCAGATTGACGGCCTGGATCAGCGGCTGGGTGACGTCGCCCTTCACGGTTTTCTTCGCGACCGGCGGTCGGAACAAATCGGCATAAGCGGCCAGCAGGCGCGCCAGCCAGGTTTCCGGCTGGCGAGCCAGCTCAAGTAGCTCGGCCATTTCCGGGATCGCCACGCTCTGCAGCACCTCGTCACTGAACAGCAGTTCGGCCCGTGACGTCGAGGCCTGGGGCAGACGGTAGAAGCCGGCGATCTCGTGACACAGCCCCAGCAGCGCGCCATACAGGTGGAACAGCGCCGATTCGCGCTCGGACTGAAGCAAGCCCTGGGCGTTCATGGCCTGGCTGTCGGCGGCCTTGGCCATGGATTCCAGGGCAAGGCCGGCGAAGAACAGCTTCTGGTTGGTGCGGGTGTAGAGTTCCTGGGCCATTTCGACTGACTCCTGAAGGCTGCAAGGCGATACCCCAGTTTCCGGGATTGGCCGACTTTACCGCAAGCACAAACGATCGCGGGGCAAGCCCGCTCCCACGAACACGCAACAGTTTCGTGGGAGCGGGCTTGCCCCGCGATGAGCCTGAGACTCAGATCAGCGCTTGTCTTCGACCTTCCACGCCTTGCCGTCGTAGAACGCCTTCCAGCCGGTCGGCTTGCCGTCGACTTCGGATTGCACGTACTGCTCCTTGGTCTTGCGGCTGTAGCGAATCACCGTCGGGCGACCGTCCGGGTCCTTCTGCGGCGCTTCGCAGAGGAAGTGGTACTTCGGATCGATCTCGTGCTTGTGCGGGACGATCTCCAGCACCAGCGGCGCGCGGGTTTCGCGGTTTTTCGGGAACTGGCTGGCAGCCAGGAACAGGCCCGAGGCACCGTCGCGCAGCACGTAGGTGTCGTCGACCTTCTCGCACTTGAGCTCCGGCATGTCCACCTTGTCCATCTTCGGCGGCGCCGCCTCGCCGCTCTTGAGCAGCTTGCGGGTGTTCTTGCAGGCGGCGTTGGTGCAACCGAAGAACTTGCCGAAACGGCCAGTCTTGAGCTGCATCTCGCTGCCGCACTTGTCGCACTCCAGGCTCGGGCCTTCGTAGCCCTTGATGCGGTAGCTGCCTTCCTCGATCTCGTAGCCGGCGCAGTCCGGGTTGTTGCCACAGATGTGCAGCTTGCGCTTCTCGTCGAGCAGGTAGGCGTCCATCGCCGTCGAGCAGATCGGGCAGCGGTGCTTGCCGCGCAGCACCAGCGACTCGGATTCGCCCTCGTCGTCGGCGGCGATCTCGTCGCCCGGCACCAGGTTGACCGTGGCCTTGCAGCGCTCTTTCGGCGGCAGGCTGTAACCCGAGCAGCCGAGGAACACGCCGGTGGAGGCGGTACGGATCATCATCGGCCGGCCGCATTCCTTGCAGGCGATGTTGGTCAGGGTCGGCTGGTTGGCGCGCATGCCGTGCTCGCTGGACTCGGCCGTCTGCAGCTTCTTGCTGAAATCGCCATAGAACTCGTCGAGGACGTTCTTCCAGTCACGCTCGCCCTGGGCCACGTCGTCGAGGTTTTCTTCCATGCCGGCGGTGAAGCCGTAGTCCATCAGGTTGGCGAAGCTCTCGGACAGGCGCTCGGTGACGATGTCGCCCATCTTCTCGGAGTAGAACCGGCGGTTGTGCAGCGTTACATAACCGCGATCCTGGATGGTCGAGATAATCGCCGCGTAGGTCGACGGACGGCCGATGCCGCGCTTTTCCATTTCCTTGACCAGGCTGGCTTCGGTGAAGCGCGCCGGCGGCTTGGTGAAGTGCTGGCTGGGGTCGAGCTGGATCAGCTTGAGCGCCTCACCCTGGGCCATTTCCGGCAGCACGTCGTCCTCGCCCGGCTTGCTCTGCTGCGGCAGGACACGGGTGTAACCGTCGAACTTGAGGATGCGGCCCTTGGCACGCAGCTCGAACTCGCCGGCCACCACGGTGACGCTGGTGGACAGGTATTGCGCCGGCGGCATCTGGCAGGCCAGGAACTGGCGCCAGATCAGCTCGTACAGGCGCTCGGCGTCACGCTCCATGCCGCTGAGCTTGGTCGGATGGGTTGTCACGTCCGACGGGCGAATCGCCTCGTGCGCCTCCTGGGCGCCTTCCTTGCTGCCATAGACGATCGGCGCGGCGGGCAGGTACTGCTTGCCGAATTCTTTCTCGATGTAGCTGCGCGCCATCTCGACGGCGTCGGTCGACAGGTTGGTCGAGTCGGTACGCATGTAGGTGATGTAGCCGGCTTCGTACAGACGCTGGGCCATCATCATGGTCTTCTTCACCCCGAAGCCCAGGCGGTTGCTGGCGGCCTGCTGCAGGGTGGAAGTGATGAACGGGGCCGAAGGCTTGCTGCTGGTCGGCCGGTCCTCGCGCTTGCTCACGCTGTAGCTGGAGGCCTTGAGCTTCTCCAGCGCGGCCATGGCCTGGGCTTCGTTGAGCGGCTTGAAGGCCTCGCCCTTCTCGCGGGCCACCTCGAAACGCACCTTGGCGTTCTTGGCGGTGCCCAGGTCGGCGTGGACTTCCCAGTACTCTTCCGGGTTGAACGCGCGGATCTCGCGCTCACGCTCGACCACCAGCTTCACCGCCACCGACTGCACGCGGCCGGCGGACAGGCCACGGGCGATCTTGGCCCACAACAGCGGCGAGACCATGTAGCCGACCACGCGGTCGAGGAAGCGCCGCGCCTGCTGGGCGTTGACCCGGTCGATATCGAGCTCGCCCGGCTGGGAGAAGGCTTCCTGGATAGCCTTTTTGGTGATCTCGTTGAACACCACGCGCTTGTAGCGGCTGTCGTCACCACCGATGGCTTCGCGCAGGTGCCAGGCAATGGCTTCCCCCTCGCGATCCAAGTCGGTTGCGAGATAGATGGTGTCGGCATCCTTGGCCAGGCGGCGCAGCTCCTCGATCACCTTCTCCTTGCCGGGAAGGATCTCGTACTTGGCCTTCCAGCCTGCTTCCGGGTCGACGCCCATGCGCGCGACCAGGGTGCGGCGTGCCTTTTCCTTCGGCGACAAGGCCGGAGCCTCGGCCGCGGCCTTGCCGCGCTTGGCCGCCGGTTCCTTGCTCGCACTGGCGGAACCGCTGGTGGGAAGGTCACGGATGTGGCCGATACTCGACTTCACCACGTACTGGCTGCCCAGGTACTTGTTGATGGTCTTGGCCTTGGCCGGGGATTCCACAATGACCAGCGATTTGCCCATGGATCGGAGTATTCCTGAATCTGAAGATGAAAAACGCGTCAGGTGCCGGACGCGGCACCGCTATATATAGTGGCAAAAGAGTGAGGTCAAGCGTGGTCGATCACTCGTGCGCCTTGCCAAGCCGCTCGCCCAGCCCCTCTTCGGCCTTGACCAAAGCAAAGCGTGGCACCTGCTCGCCGTCAACCTCGACGGACTCCTGGAACATCGAAAGTGGCCTGACCCAGAAGCTGTAGTCACCATACAGGCACTGGTAGAAGACCATCCACTCTTCGCTCTCGGAATGGCGCGCCGCGCTGAACACGCGGTATTCAGGGCCTTTGTAATGCCGGTACACACCAGGTTGTATCTGCATGTCACTCGCCCTCTTGAACAAATCCTGTAAAAAACAAAAGCCGGGGCACATGGCCCCGGCTGCTGTCCCGCAACGCGATCAGACGCGTTCGAAGACAGTGGTGATGCCTTGGCCCAGGCCGACACACATGGTGGCGACGCCCAGGGTACCGCCATTCTGCTTCATGACGTTGAGCAGGGTGCCGGAAATCCGCGCCCCCGAGCAACCGAACGGGTGGCCCAGGGCGATGGCGCCGCCGTGCAGGTTAACCTTCTCATTCATCTTGTCGAGCACTTTCAGATCTTTCAGCACCGGCAGGGCCTGTGCGGCGAAAGCTTCGTTGAGCTCGAAGAAGTCGATGTCGGCGATGGTCAGACCAGCGCGCTTGAGGGCTTTCTGCGTCGACGGGACCGGGCCGTAGCCCATGATTGCAGGGTCTACGCCAGCAACCGCCATGGAGCGAATCACCGCCAATGGCTGGATCCCCAGGTCCATGGCACGCTGCCCGGACATGACGATCATGCACGATGCGCCATCGGTGATCTGCGACGAAGTGCCCGCCGTTACCGTACCACCTTTCGGATTGAAAGCTGGCTTGAGGGCCGCCAGGCTTTCCAGCGTAGTGTCCGGGCGAATGGTTTCATCGTAGTCGAAGACTTTGAGGAAGCCGTTTTCGTCATAGCCCTGCATCGGGATGATTTCGTCCTTGAACTTGCCTTCGAGCGTCGCCTTGTGGGCGAGCTGATGCGAGCGCATGCCGAAGGCATCCTGCTGCTCACGGGTGATCCCGTGCATCTTGCCCAGCATCTCGGCAGTCAGGCCCATCATGCCCGAGGCTTTTGCCGCATGAAGCGACATATGCGGGTTCGGGTCGACACCGTGCATCATGCTGACGTGGCCCATGTGCTCGACACCGCCGATGACGAACACATCACCGTTGCCGGTCATGATCGCCTGGGCGGCGGTGTGCAGCGCGCTCATGGACGAACCGCACAGGCGGCTGACGGTCTGGGCGGCGGAGGTGTGCGGGATCTGGGTCATCAGCGAGGCCATGCGGGCGATGTTCCAGCCCTGCTCCAGGGTCTGGTTGACGCAGCCCCAGATCACGTCCTCGACTTCCTTCGGATCGACCTTGTCGTTGCGCTCCAGCAGCTTGCTGATCAGGTGCGCGGACATGTCCTCGGCACGGGTGTTGCGGTGCATGCCACCCTTGGAACGGCCCATCGGCGTGCGACCGAAGTCGACAATCACCACGTCTCTTGGATTCAGGCTCATATCAATATTCTCGCTCTAGCTCGTTGGGCGCTCAGTTGAAGAAGCGCTGGCCGTTCTTGGCCATTTCGCGCAGCTTCGCAGTGGGGTGGTACAGCGGCCCCAGGTCGGCGTACTTGTCGGCCAGTGCGACGAACTCGGCGACCCCGATCGAATCGATGTAGCGCAGCGCGCCACCACGGAAGGGAGGGAAACCGATGCCGTAGACCAGGCCCATGTCGGCTTCGGCGGCAGTCTCGACGATGCCGTCTTCCAGGCAACGCACGGTCTCCAGGCACAGTGGCACCATCATCCAGTTGATGATGTCCTCGTCGCTGACTTCACGCTGTTCGAAGATGACCGGCTTGAGCACGTCGAGCACGCTGGCGTCGGCGACCTTCTTCGGCTTGCCGCGCTTGTCGGTCTCGTAGGCATAGAAGCCCTTGCCGTTCTTCTGGCCCAGGCGGTTGGCCTCGTAGAGGGCGTCGACGGCGGAGCGACGGTCGTCCTTCATGCGGTCCGGGAAGCCTTCGGCCATCACGTCGCGGCCGTGGTGGCCGGTGTCGATGCCGACCACGTCCATCAGGTAGGCCGGGCCCATTGGCCAGCCGAACTTTTCCATGACCTTGTCGATGCGCACGAAGTCGACGCCGGCGCTGACCAGCTTGGCGAAGCCGCCGAAGTACGGGAACAGCACGCGGTTGACCAGGAAGCCCGGGCAGTCGTTGACCACGATCGGGTTCTTGCCCATCTTCTTGGCGTAGGCCACGGTGGTGGCGACAGCCACTTCACTGGACTTCTCGCCGCGGATGACTTCGACCAGCGGCATCATGTGCACCGGATTGAAGAAGTGCATGCCGACGAAGTTTTCCGGACGCTTGAGTGCCTTGGCCAGCAAGTTGATGGAGATGGTCGAGGTGTTGGAGGCCAGGATGGCATCTTCCTTCACCTGGCCTTCCACTTCAGCCAGTACCGCTTGCTTGACCTTCGGGTTCTCGACCACGGCCTCGACGACGATGTCGACGTTGGCGAAATCGCCGTAGGACAGGGTCGGGCGAATGGCATTCAGTGCCTCGGCCATCTTCGCCGGGGTCAGGCGACCCTTCTCGACGCGCTTGCCGAGCAGCTTGGAGGCCTCGTTCAGGCCCAGCTGGATGGCTTCCTCGCGGATGTCCTTCATCAGGATCGGCGTGCCCTTGACCGCCGACTGGTAGGCGATGCCGCCACCCATGATGCCGGCGCCGAGCACGGCGGCCTGCTTCACGTCGTGGGCGATCTCGTCGTGGGCCTTGGCCTTGCGCTTGAGCTCCTGGTCGTTCAGGAACAGGCCGATCAGGCTCTCGGCGACCGAGGTCTTGGCCAGCTTGGCGAAGCCTGCGGCTTCGACTTCCAGGGCCTTGTCACGGCCGAAGTTGGCAGCCTTCTGGATGGTCTTGATGGCCTCGACCGGCGCTGGGTAGTTCGGGCCGGCCTGGCCGGCGACGAAGCCCTTGGCGGTCTCGAACGCCATCATCTGTTCGATGGCATTGAGCTTGAGCTTTTCCAGCTTGGGCTGGCGCTTGGCCTTGTGGTCCAGCTCGCCGCTGATGGCGCGCTTGATCAGGTCCAGGGCACCGGCCTGCAACAGCTCGGGGGCGACCACGGCGTCGACGGCGCCGACCTTCAGGGCGTCCTCGGCACGGTTTTCCTTGCCCGAGGCGATCCATTCGATGGCGTTGTCCGAGCCGATCAGGCGCGGCAGGCGCACGGTGCCGCCGAAGCCTGGGTAGATGCCCAGCTTGACTTCCGGCAGGCCGATCTTGGCGCTGCTGGACATGACCCGGTAGTCGGCGGCCAGGCACATCTCCAGGCCGCCACCCAGGGCGATGCCGTTGATGGCGACAACGGTCGGCACCTGCAGGTCTTCGAAGTCATTGAAAATGCGGTTGGCTTCCAGGTTGCCGGCGACCAGTTCGGCCTCGGGCAGCTTGAAGTTGTCGACGAATTCGGTGATGTCGGCGCCGACGATGAACACGTCCTTGCCACTGCTGACGATCACGCCCTTGATCGAGGCATCGCCCTTGATCACGTCCACGGCCTGACGCAGCTCGTTCAGAGTGAGACGGTTGAACTTGTTGACGGACTCACCCTTGAGGTCGAACTTCAGTTCGACGATGCCGCTTTCAAGAGCCTTAACCGTGATGGCTTTACCTTCGTAAATCATCAACTGATCTCCACGATATGGAAGCTGAACAGTACACGTCGAACGCTGGTGCAAGAGCCGGTCTACCGGTCCCTCGCCCCAGGCACACCCGTCGACGCGCTAATCGGGATTCTGTAAGAGCCGTCTGACATACAAACGCTCAATTCATACGCCCGTTTGACTTGGGTGTGCACACATTCTCCGAAATGAACGGCGTTGTCAAATGCTCGCGAACACCGTGAAAACGCGACTTTCCAGTCATCTTCTACCCGCCGGGTACGAAAACTGATGACAGTGATCGCCGACCATTCATGTCAGCGATAGACCATCACCGACCGCGGACGGCGTTTTTTCTAAACGCATCCGCCAACGATGGCTACACTGGGGCTGCATGAAAGTGTTTCCGGCCTGCCTGGCCTTTTTCTGCGCTGCAGAACGCAAAACGGCGCGCAAGAGCATGGTTGCTCCTGCGCGCCGTTTTGCGTTGGCCAGGTTCAGGCGAGGGTATCGAGGGCCTGGGCAATATCCTGCAAAACAGATTTATCGCCCCGCTCGCTCCAGTACAGGGCGATCATGCGCCGGTCGGCCTCGACCTTGTAGACGGTTTCCGGCAGGCGGGCAAAGACCTCGGCCAGGCGCGGGTCCTCGCAGGGCTCGCGCCACTGGTTCCACCACACGCCAGGGGTGATCTGCCAGTAGCACCAGCAGTCTTCGCGGCCCTTGCGCCGCGCCCGGTGG
Source organism: Mitsuaria sp. RG (assembly GCF_028369275.1). NCBI lineage: Bacteria > Pseudomonadati > Pseudomonadota > Betaproteobacteria > Burkholderiales > Sphaerotilaceae > Roseateles > Mitsuaria sp. RG. The sequence goes on along the minus strand of NZ_JAQMYQ010000025.1, from coordinate 43,371 downwards.
TATTGCGGACAAGGGCTGGGCGGCTCCTTTTCCAGCCAGTGCGGCCACTGCTGCGGCGCCAGCTGCATGGCCAGGCCCATGCGCCGGCCTTCAAGGCGCAGGCTCATCTGCTCACCCTGCTTGCGCGACTGGCGCAGCCAGGCCAGCGGGCTGAGCATCAGCGCAAGGATTGACACCACCAGCCATACCGTCATATCTGTAGACCTTATAAAGCGTTGCAAATGAGCGGGTTATCCAGGATTCACGAACGCCCGGCCCGAAAGCGACCATACTTCTACTATCGCGATTGTCAGGAGTACTGCACATGTCCTATGAACATCTTCTGGTCGCCGTCGACCTGACCGAAGAATGCGACCCGGTGATCAAGCGGGCCAAGACCATCGCCCTGGCCAGTGGCGCCAAGGTGTCCCTGGTGCATATCGTCGAACCCATGGCCATGGCCTTCGGCGGCGACGTGCCGATGGACCTGTCGCAGTTGCAGCAGCAACAGTTCGACCAGGCCAAGGAGCGCATGGAGCGCCTGTTCAACAAGTACCCGGACATCCAGCGAGGTGACTCGCATCTGGTCTATGGCCAACCGCGCCAGGAAATCCATGAACTTGCCAAGAAACAAGCCTGCGACCTGATCGTGGTCGGCAGCCATGGCCGCCATGGCCTGGCGCTGCTGCTGGGCTCCACAGCCAATGACGTGCTGCACGGCGCGCCGTGCGATGTACTGGCGGTGCGCTTGCAGAAGAAGGCCGAGTAAGCCAGTAATCGCGGGGCAAGCCCGCTCCCACAAAGCCCGTCAGACAGGGCTGCGTGGGAGCGGGCTTGGCCCGCGATGCATTTCAGCCTTCCAGCTCGGCCCAGCGCTCCACCAGCACGTCCAGCTCGCCCTGCAGCTTCTCCAGCTTGGCCAGCACCGCAGAGGTTTCATCGATCGGACGCTGGTAGAAGTTCGAGGCGCCGACCTCTTCCTGCACCTCGGCAATCTGCCGCTCCAGCGCATCGATCTGCCCTGGCAACGCCTCCAGCTCGCGCTGCAGCTTGTAGCTGAGCTTCTTCTTGCTGGCATCGGCAGCGGGCGCGGCGACGGCCGCAGGCGCCTGCTCTTCCACCGGCTTGGCCACCACCGCACTGTTGAGTTCGGACTTGCCACTCTTGCTCTCGGTCACGCCCAGCAGCTTCGGCGATCCACCCTGGCGGATCCAGTCCTCGTAGCCGCCCACGTACTCGCGCACACGCCCCTCACCCTCGAACACCAGGGTGCTGGTCACCACGTTGTCGAGGAAGGCCCGGTCGTGGCTGACCATCAGCACCGTGCCCTTGTAGTTGGACAGCACTTCCTCGAGCAGCTCCAGGGTCTCGACGTCGAGGTCGTTGGTCGGTTCGTCCAGCACCAGCAGGTTGGCCGGCTTGCTGAACAGCTTGGCCAGCAGCAGGCGCGCACGCTCGCCACCGGACAACGCCTTGACCGGCGTGCGCGCACGCTGCGGGCTGAACAGGAAGTCGCCGAGGTAGCTCAGGACATGGCGGTTCTGGCCATCGATCTCGATGAAATCGCGGCCTTCGGCCAGGTTGTCGATGACGGTCTTTTCCAGGTCCAGCTGATGGCGCATCTGGTCGAAGTAGGCCACTTCCAGCTTGGTGCCGCGCTCGACCTTGCCACTGGTCGGCTCCAGGTCACCCAGCATCAGCTTGAGCAGGGTGGTCTTGCCGGTACCGTTGGCGCCGAGCAGGCCGATGCGGTCTTCGCGCTGCAGGACCATGGAGAAGTCCTTGACCAGTTTCGGACCATCCTTGTGGGCGAAGCTGACGTCCTCCAGCACCATCACCTGCTTGCCGGACTTGTCCGCCACCTCGATAAGGATGTTCGCCTTGCCCTGGCGCTCACGGCGCTCGCCGCGCTCCACGCGCAATGCCTTCAACGCACGCACACGGCCTTCGTTGCGGGTACGCCGGGCCTTGATGCCCTGGCGGATCCACACTTCTTCCTGGGCCAGGCGCTTGTCGAACAGCGCATTGGCGGTGGCCTCGGCGGCAAGCTCGGCCTCCTTGTGCACCAGGAAGCTGGCGTAGTCGCCGTTCCAGTCGATCAGCCCGCCACGGTCCAGTTCAAGGATGCGCGTGGCCAGGTTCTGCAGGAAGGAACGGTCGTGGGTGATGAACAGCACCGCGCCGTTGAAGCCGTTCAGGGCATCTTCCAGCCAGGCGATGGCACCGATATCCAGGTGGTTGGTCGGCTCGTCGAGCAGCAGCAGGTCGGGCTCGGACACCAGCGCCTGGGCCAGCAACACGCGACGGCGCCAGCCGCCGGAGAGCTCGGCCAGGGTCTTGTCGGCCGGCAGTTGCAGGCGGCTCAGGGTGCTTTCCACCACTTGTTGCAGGCGCCAGCCGTCGCGGGCCTCCAACTCGTGCTGGACGTGCATGAGCTTTTCCAGGTCCTCGTCGCCGTGGATGTTCTGGCTCAGGTGGTGGTACTCGGCCAGCAGCTCGCCCACGCCATCCAGGCCCGCGGCCACCACGTCAAAGACGCTGCGCTCGTCGGCCACCGGCAGTTCCTGTGGCAGTTCGCCGATCTTCAGCCCTGGCGCGCGCCAGATATCACCGTCGTCGGGCTTCTGCTCGCCCTTGACCAGGCGCAGCATGCTCGACTTGCCCGTGCCGTTGCGGCCGATGATGCACACCCGCTCGCCACGGGCGATCTGCCAGGACACTTTGTCCAACAGCGGCATGGCGCCGAAGGCGAGGGACACATCGCTGAATTTGAGCAGGGTCATGATCATCTCCAAAAACCGGGCGCGCATTCTACCTGACTTGACCCTTCACGGCATCAAAAGCCCATCGCCGGCAGCAGGGCGTCGGATAACAACTCGATACAAGCACAGTGCTTTCACCGGCCACCGGCAAACGGCTAAGCTAGGCAGTAATACCCAACAGTGCTGGCTCCGCCGTCACTTTCCATGGTTCTACTGCCCGGACGTATCATGCGCAGCCGCCTGTTACAAATTGCTTCCTGCCTGCTGCTCACCGCCACCGCCGCGAGCGCCGCACAGGCCATCGACATTTCCCAGCAGCGTCAGTACTACGACGAGGCCAAGCGCGCCCTGGCCAAGGGCGACAAGGGCCCTTACCTGCGTTACGCGCAGGCGCTGCGCGACTATCCGCTCACGCCCTACCTCACCTACGACGAGCTGACCGCCCGCCTGAAGAGCGCCAGCAACGAGGAGATCGAGGGCTTCCTCAAGGCCCACGGCGACCTGCCCCAGGCCAACTGGATGAAACTGCGCTGGTTGCGCTGGCTGGCCGAGCGCGGCGAGTGGAACACCTTCACCCGCTACTACGACCCCAAGCTCAATTTCACCGAACTGGACTGCCTCAACGGCCAGTACCAGCTCTCCCATGGCCTGCGCGCCGAAGGCTTCGCCACCGCCGACAAGCTGTGGAACGTCGGCAAGTCGCAGCCCACCGCCTGCGATACCCTGTTTTCCATGTGGGCGGCCGAAGGCCAGCTGACCGAGGCCAAGCGCTGGCAGCGCGCCAAGCTGGCGGCCCAGGCACGCAACTACGGCCTGGCCAGCAGCCTGGTCAAGACCCTCACCACCCTCGGCCCCCAGGGCAAGCTGCTGATCGACGTGGCGCAGAAGCCCGAGCTGCTCAACCAGCCGTCGCGCTTCACCCCGGTCAACGAGGCCATGTCCGACGTGGTCAGCCTCGGCTTGCGCCGTCTGGCCCGCCAGGACCCCGAGCAGGCCATGGCGCTGCTCGACGACTACGCCCAGCGCATGCACTTCTCCCGTGACGAGAAAGTCGCCATCGCCCGCGAGATCGGCCTGACCCTGGCCCGGCGCTACGACCCGCGCGCCCTCGACCTGATGACCCGCTACGACCCCGAGCTGCGCGACAACACCGTCAGCGAATGGCGCCTGCGCCTGCTGCTGCGCCTGGGCCGCTGGGAGGACGCCTACGAGCTGACCAAACGCCTGCCCCAGGACCTGGCCAGCAGCAACCGCTGGAAGTACTGGCAGGCGCGCAGCCTGGAGCTGGCCCAGCCGAACAACCCGCAGGTCCCGCTGCTGTACAAGACCGTCGCCCGCGAGCGCGACTTCTATGGTTTCCTCGCCGCCGACCGGGCGCAGACGCCCTACCAGTTGAACAACAAGCCGCTGGCGCTCAGCCAGGCGGTGATCAACAAGGTCCGCAATACCCCGGGCGTGCGTCGCGCCCTGGAGTTCCATGCCCGCGGCCAGATCGTCGAGGGACGCCGCGAGTGGTACCACGTCAGCCGTCACTTCAACCGTGACGAGATGGTCGCCCAGGCCCGCCTGGCCTATGACATGCGCTGGTACTTCCCGGCCATCCGCACCATCAGCCAGGCCCAGTACTGGGACGACCTGGACATCCGCTTCCCCATGGCCCACCGCGACACCCTGGTGCGCGAAGCCAAGGTCCGCGGCCTGCATTCGAGCTGGGTATTCGCCATTACCCGCCAGGAAAGCGCCTTCATGGAGGACGCCCGCTCCAGCGTCGGCGCCAGCGGCCTGATGCAGCTGATGCCGGGCACGGCCAAGGAGACCGCACGCAAGTTCAGTATCCCGCTGGCCTCGCCGGCCCAGGTATTCAACCCGGACAAGAACATCCAGCTCGGCGCCGCCTACCTGAGCCAGGTGCACGGCCAGTTCAACGGCAACCGCGTGCTGGCCTCGGCCGCCTACAACGCCGGCCCCGGGCGCGTGCGCCAGTGGCTCAAGGGCGCCAAGCACCTGAGCTTCGATGTGTGGGTCGAGTCGATTCCGTTCGACGAGACGCGCCAGTACGTGCAGAACGTGCTGTCGTATTCGGTCATCTACGGGCAGAAGCTCAATTCACCGCAGCCGCTGGTGGATTGGCATGAGCGGTATTTCGACGATATGTGATCGGGACGCCATCAGCCCGCGCCCACGCAACGTGGGAGCGGGCATGCCCCGCGATGGCTCTATTCGAGGACCTCGACGTCCATCCCCACCTTAAGCTCCCCCTCGCCATCCACCGCCAGGTTCTGGCCAAACAGCACATCCCCTTCCTTCTCACGGAACGTCTTGAGCGTGGTCAACGGCTCACGGTCCGGGCTGCGCTCGCCCGTGGCGGGATCGAGGGTGGTGAGGATGCAGCGCACGCTCGGCTTGAGCACGCGAAAGGTCATGTCGCCGATACGGATACGCTTCCAGCGGTCCTCGGCAAAGGCTTCGGCCCCCTCGACCACCAGGTTCGGGCGAAAACGCAGCATCTCCATGGGGCGCCCGACCCGACGGCTCAGCTCATCCAGCGAGGCCTGACCGATCAGTAGCAATGGAAAACCATCGGGAAAGGCTGCCCGGTCACTGTTCAGGCCGTAGCCGCTGGGCAGGTAGCGGGCCCGCTGCTCGGGGCAGTACACCAGCCTTACTGGCTTGCCCAGCAGCTCGCTGAGCCAGGCCGCGGCGGCATCGCCGGCATCGGGCACGCGCAAGGTATCGCGCCAGATGGTGACGCCGCGCAGGGCGTCGTCGGCAGGCGGCACGGGCACCTCCAAGGGTGCCCGCCCCGGCGCCTGGAGCAGCAGTTGGCCCTGCTCGCCATAATCGGCGCCAACCTGCCCCAGCCGGGGCCAGGCCCGCTGGGTCAGGAAGCGGCCATTCTCCTCCTCCACCACCAACCAGCGGCGGTCACCGTCCAGGCCCAGATTGCCGACCGCGGACGCTTGCAGGCCCTGGGCCCGCCCCGATTTCACCGGGTATCGATACAACGCACTCAGAAACATCCCTGCTCACCTGGTTTCCATGGAAAAACCAAGCTTACACCTAGGCGTGATCCATGTTCAGACGCTGACGCACCACATCCACCAGGCGGTCGGGCTGGAACTTGGACAGGAAGTTGTCGCAGCCGACCTTCTTGACCATCGATTCGTTGAAGCTGCCCGACAGCGAGGTGTGCAGCACCACGTAGAGGCCGCGCAGGCGCGGGTCGTTGCGAATCTCGGTGGTCAGCCGGTAACCATCCATCTCGGGCATTTCGGCATCGGTGAAGATCATCAGCAGCTTCTCGCAGACATTCTCCCCGGCGTCGGCCCAGCCCTTGAGCAGGCGCAGGGCCTTGAGGCCGTCACTGGCCACGTGCAGCTTCACCCCCAGTTGCGACAGGGTGTCGCGCAACTGCGCCAGGGCCACGCTGGAGTCGTCCACCAGCAGCACTTCGCGGCCACGCGCACGGGCCAGCACCGGATCTTCCAGCTTGTCGCGGGACACCTTGGCGCTGTACGGCACGATCTCGGCCAGCACCTTCTCCACGTCGATGACCTCAACCAGCTTCTCGTCGACCTTGGTGATCGCCGTGAGGTAGTGCTGGCGACCGGCGCTGGCCGGTGGCGGCATGATGGCTTCCCAGTTCATGTTGACGATACGATCAACGCCGCCCACCAGGAATGCCTGCACCGAGCGGTTGTACTCGGTGACGATGATGGTGCTGTCCGGCCCAGGCTGCAGCGGGCGCATGCCGATCGCCTGGGACAGGTCGATCACCGGCAGCGTCTGGCCACGCAGGTTGACCACGCCGCAGACGAAGGAGTGGCGCTGTGGCATGAGGGTCAGCTTGGGCAGTTGCAGCACCTCCTGGACCTTGAACACGTTGATGGCGAACAACTGTCGGCCGGCCAGGCGGAACATGAGGATTTCCAGGCGGTTCTCACCCACCAGTTGCGTGCGTTGGTCTACCGTGTCGAGAATGCCAGCCATTGGAAAGCCCCCAGGCTTGAGTCGGGAAAAGTGGATGCATCCCCCTGTATCGGCGGATGCGCGCGCAGCTTGACCCCTGATGGAAAAAGCCGCGCCGGGTGATTGATATCACTTTACCATCATGCTTTACTGCTGCCACATCCCGCCGCGTCCGTCGCTCGCAACGAACGACCCACCTGAATCCTCATCAGGGAATCCCCTAGTAGCAATCGGGTGCAACCTGATGTTCGCAATATCCATTAGCCATTAATGTGACGCCATTCTCACTGCATGAACGGAGTCAGGCTTTTGCGAGCGATCATCTTGGTACGGCCAATCCCTGACCACGGGGCGCCATGATGGATAGCACACCACTGCACAACGCCGCCGTGGCGGCCTTTCTGCAGGACGCACAGGTCCTGCTGGCCCGATCCCAGGAATGCCTGCAGCACCTGGAACTGATCGCCAACGACCCGGACGCCTGCCACAGTCTCACCACGGCACTTGATACCCTGGCCCGCCGTGCCGACGCGCTCGGCCTGCTCGAGGTCGCCCACTATGCGTTCGCCTTGCAAAAGCTGCTCGCGCCCACCTGTGCCCAGCAGCACCTGCACGGCAGCAGCCTGCCCGCACTGGACGCCTGCCTGACCCTGCTCGACTGGCAACTGGAGCTGCTGGACCCGCAGACCGGCCAGCTAGGCATGGACACCGACGAACAACGGCTGCTGCTGGGCGAACTGGCCACCTCCCTGGGCCAGCCGTCCACGCAGCTGTGCGCGGACTGCCAGCAGACAGGGGTGTACTGCGCCCACCCTCATACGGCAAGCACCGGCATCGACTCGCCCGACCGGCAACATTAAATGCAGCCAACTGAGTCACAACTAAGGTCGGCTCAGGATGAAACTTGCAAAGTTGGACAAGTTTTTCCAAATGTTTTTGCGAAGCGGGATTATTAGTTGCCCTGCGCGCACTGGAAACATCATTTAATAATGGCACTCTGCTAGCCAAGCCCTCGACCGCCAGGCCCGCCACAGCCCGGAAAATACGAGGTTTCAAGCAGTTATCCCCCCGCGACCAAATTCAATCAAAGTGATAATATGCGCCCACTCGAACATGCGCGCCCAGGTTATCGGGCGATTGGATCCGCATTCCGCACTTGATTGCAAGCGGGGCGGTAAAACCCCTGGTCAGACGTGTGCAATGCCCCTAACCGCTATAATTCAGTGGCTTCCCTATCTATGCTCCCACGCTTGAAGTTTCTCCAGCGTTGCCGTTCCAGCGTTGCCCTGCTGCGCTGGACGACAGCACTGCTGTGCGTTGCATCGCTGGCGGCGAACCTGGTGGTATACCTGAGCACCCAGCCCCTGTCGGCCAGCCTGCTGCTGCTGCAACTGCTTGCTATGCTCGGCGTCGGCTGGCACCTGCGCCACTGGGCGCGTTCGATCAGCCTGCGCCCGGCGGAACTGGCCACGCGCATGCTCAAGGTGCAGGAGAGCGAGCGCCAGCGCCTGAGCCGCGAGCTGCACGACGATATCGGCCAGCTGCTGACCGCCGCCAAGCTGCAGGTCGACTGGCTGCAACGCCGGGTACCGGCCGAGCTGCAGGAGCACTGCAGCACCCTGCGCAGCACCCTGGACCTGACCCTGAGCAACGTGCGCGACGTTTCCACCATTCTCAACCCGCGCCAGCTGGCCAGCCTGGGCCTGGAGGCGAGCCTGCGCGCGCATCTGCTGCGCACCCTGGAAAACACCGAGGTGCACTGGAGCCTGGAATGCAAGCAGCGCCTGGGCGGCATCAGCGAAGAGGTGGCCATGGCCGCCTTCCGCATCACCCAGGAGGCGGTCACCAACATGTTGCGCCATGCCGGTGCCCGCAACCTGGTGGTTCGCCTGCAACGCACCTCGGCCGGCCTTGCCCTGTCAATCCACGACGACGGCGGCGGCTTCGTGCCGGCCCAGTCCCCCGCGGATTACGGCCAGCGCGGCATGGCCGGCATGCAGGAGCGGGTGACCGCCCTGCGAGGCAGCCTGACCATCACCAGCCAGCCCGGCCAAGGCACCCAGATCGAAGCCCTCTTTCCATGGCCACCCCGCAGCCAAGAACGCGCCAGGACCCCTGCCCCCGATGACCTGTAGATTACTGCTGGTGGACGACCACTCCCTGATTCGCGCAGGCGTCAGGGCACTGGTATCGGACATCCCCGGTTACACCGTGATCGGCGAGGCCGACGACGGCAGCCAGCTTCTGGACCACGTCCTGCGCCTGGCGCCGGACATCGTCCTGCTGGACATTTCCATGCGTTCGACCAGCGGTCTCGACGCGCTCACGCAATTGCGCGCAAACGGTTGCACCTGCAAGGTCCTGATCCTGTCGATGCACACCGACCCGGAAATGATCATGCGCGCCCTGGAAAGCGGCGCCCACGGCTACCTGCTCAAGGACACCACGGCCACCGAGCTGGAACAGGCGCTCACCGCGCTGCGCAACGACGAACGCTACCTCAGCCCGGCCATCGCCCACACCGTCATCAACCAGGCCCTGCTACGCGCGCAGAACGGCCGCCAGCCGAGCAGCGAAGGTCATAACCTGACGGGGCGTCAGCTGGAGATCCTGCGCCTGATCGTGCGCGGCAAGTCGACCCGGGAGATCGCCGCCGGCCTGGGCCTGTCGATCAAGACCGTGGAGACCCACCGCTCGCAGATCATGAAGCGCCTGCAGATCTACGACGTGGCAGGGCTGGTGCTGTTCGCCGTGCGCGAGAAGATCATCAGCCTGGACGACTGAGCAGCGGCGAGTCCGTCGGCAGGTGCACGCGCAACGCTCGTGGCATGGCCTCGAAGCGCAGGCTGGCGGCCTGCAGCGGCTCGCCGTCGAGGTTCATGTCCAGCCCCTGGGCGCCCTTGATTTCCACCCATGGCAACCGCGCACGGACGAACAGCCCGTCGCCGGCCAACAGGTCGCGCAGGGCGCCGGCCATCTCCTGTGGCGCAGGCAGGATGCCGATGTCCAACAGGCCGTCGTCCACCGTCGCCTCCGGGCACAGCACGTGCCCGCCGCCGGCCTGGCGGCCGTTGCCGATGCCCAGCGCCAGCAACTCGCCCTGCCACTGGAAACCGGGGCCCTGCAGTTCCACCGAGGCGGCCTGCAGTTCGCTGAAGCGTGACAGGCCGGTGAACAGGTAGGCCGCCGCGCCGAGCACTTTCTTCAGGTCTTCCGAGGTGTTGGCCGTGACCTGACTGCCGAAGCCGCCGGTGGCCATGTTCAGGAACAACTGGTCACCCACCCGCCCCAGGTCGATCGGCCGCGCCGGCACCTCCAGCAGGTCAAGAGCCGCCTGCGGCTCGAGGGGCACGCCGGCCGCCCTGGCGAAGTCGTTGGCGGTGCCCAGCGGCAACAGGGCCAGGCTGACCTGGGTCGCGGCCAGACCCATCGCTTCGGCCACGTCACGCAAGGTGCCGTCACCACCACCGGCCACCACCTGGCCATAGCCTGCGGCCAGGGCCTCGCCGACCAGGCGCTGGGCGTCGCCGCCCTCCCAGGTCAGCCGCACGTCCAGGGTCCAGCCCCGCTCGCGCAGCTGGCCCACCGCGGCTCGCACCTCGTCGTTGCCGGCCTGTTTGCCATGCAGGATCAACAGTGCCTTGCGCTCGCTCATGCCGTTCTCCCCGAATAGAAATGCCCTACCGCAATCTCGACCACTGCGACGAGCAGATTGCTCCCGGCGACGCCGAAAAACCGCCGCCTCACACAAATACCATTGAAAGCCGGCCGCCACAGGTGCATCATCTGACAAATATTTGGCCATCACGGACGAAGCCGACTCGAAAAGTCATTTTATTGACTTTGTGCCGCCAGACGCCTGACAGGTCGTGATTTCCTTGCATTGCGCTGCCCCCGGCGCCCTGATTCGAGGCTGTGACTATGAGCGTTCTGATTCCCTGCATCATCGCTGGCGGCGCCGGTACCCGATTGTGGCCGGTCTCCCGCGAGGCCATGCCCAAGCCCTTCATGCGCCTGCCCGATGGCATGAGCCTGCTGCAGAAGACCTTCAGCCGCGCCAGCAGCCTGCCCGGCGTCGAACGGGTGCTCACGGTGACCAACCGCGAAGTGGTGTTCCGTACCCAGGACGAGTATCGCCAGGTCAGTACCCAGCGTATCGCCCTCGACTTCATCCTCGAACCTTTCGGCCGCAACACCGCCCCCGCGATCGCCGCCGCGGCGCTGCACTGCGCCCGCCTGCATGGCGAGGACAGCCTGCTGCTGGTGCTGCCCGCCGACCACCTGATCCAGGACCAGGGCGCCTTCGAGGCGGCCGTCCAGCGGGCCATGGCCCTGGCCGGAAAAGGTTGGCTGACCACCTTCGGCCTGCTGCCGACCCGCGCCGAAACCGGCTTCGGCTACATCGAACAAGGAGAGGTACTGGGTAACGACGGCTATCGGGTGGCCCGCTTCGTCGAAAAGCCCGACGCCGACACCGCCCAGGCCTACCTGGACGGAGGCCGGCACCTGTGGAACGCCGGCATGTTCTGCCTGCGCGCGGGCACCGTGCTGCAGGAGCTGCAGGCCCATGCCCCCGAGGTGCTGCACACCGTGACCCACTGCCTGGCGCAGAGCCTGTTCAAGGAGGGGACGTGCGGCCAGCAGGTGGAACTCGACGCCGACAGTTTCGCGCAGGCCCCCGACATCTCCATCGACTACGCACTCATGGAGCCCTCCACCCAGGTGGCCGTGGTGCCCTGCGCCATCGGCTGGAGTGATATCGGCAGTTGGGAAGCGGTGCGCGAGCTGCGCCCGGCCGACAGCCAGGGCAATCATTGCAACGGCGAAACCGTGCTGCATGACGTGAGCAACTGCTACATCGACTCGCCGCGTCGGCTGGTGGGCGCGGTGGGCCTGGACAACCTGATCGTCATCGACACCCCCGACGCCCTGCTGATCGCCGATGCCGCGCGCAGCCAGGAGGTCAAGGTGATCGCCCAGCAACTCAAGCGCCAGGGCCACGACGCCTACCGCCTGCACCGCACCGTGACCCGCCCCTGGGGCCTGTACACCGTGCTCGAGGAAGGGCCACGGTTCAAGATCAAGCGCATCATGGTCCGCCCCGGCGAATCGCTGTCGCTGCAGATGCACCATCACCGCAGCGAGCACTGGATCGTGGTCAGCGGCATGGCCTGCGTGACCAACGGTGAAGAGGAGTTTCTGCTCGACACCAACGAGTCGACCTTCATCAAGCCCGGACGCAGCCACCGCCTGACCAACCCCGGCGTCATCGACCTGGTGATGATCGAGGTGCAGAGCGGCGAATACCTGGGCGAAGACGACATCGTACGCTTTACTGATATCTATGGACGCGCCCCGGCAGCAGCAGCACCTGCTTGACTGCCAGAGGGCGCGTTTTGCCATCCAGGGCCGACACCCGGCCAACCGCGAGGATTCGGGCTCATGCGCATACTCTGGACCCTGCCCTACCTGCCCTGGCCCACCACCAGCGGCAGCAAGACCCGGCAATACCACCTGCTGCGCGCCCTGGCGCAGCATGGCCACCGGATCACCTTGCTGGTGCAGTCCAAGGTACCCTTGAGCGACGCGGCGCGCGAGGCCCTGGAGCCGCTGGTGGAGCGCCTGGTGGTGCTGCCCCGGCGCGCGCTGCACAGCCCGCTGAACCTGCTGGCCTCGCCCATCATCGACTACCCCATGCGGGCCATCATCAATGGCCTGGCGCCCTGCCTGAGGCACCGCTTCGAGCAGTTGCTGGACGAACCCTGGGACGTGATCCAGATCGAGCACAGCTACAGTTTCCAGCCGTTCGAGAAGGCCTTGCAGGCCCGTGGCCTGCCCTACATGCTCAGCGAGCACTACCTGGAATCGGTGATGGGCGCCGCCTGCCACGACCGCTTGCCCCTGTGGCTACGGCCGCTGAACGCCTTCGACCGCTGGCGCTACCGGCGCTGGGAGCAGCGAGTGCTGCGCCAGCCCACCGAGGTGGTGGCGGTCAGCGCCCATGATGCCGAGCTTATCGGCCAGATCAGCGGGCGCCCAGTGAACGTGGTGGTCAATGGCGTGGACTGCGACCACTACCAGGAGGTTCGCCCCACGCCGCACAGCCAGCGTCTGCTGTTCGTCGGCAATTTCGAGTACGGCGCCAACCTGGAGGCCATCGAATGGGCGCTGGAAGAGATCCTGCCTCAGGTGTGGATGAGCAATCCGGCGGTGCGCCTGGCCATTGCCGGCCACGCCCTGCCGGCCAGCTGGAAGCTGCACTGGAACGACCCGCGTATCGAGTGGGTGGGCTATCGCCCCGATCTGCGCGAGCTGCAACGGCGCTCGGCACTGTTCTTCGCGCCGCTGCGCCACGCCGGCGGCTCCAAGGTGAAGATCCTCGAAGCCATGGCCGCCGGGTTGCCGGTGATCACCACCAGCAAGGGCGCCTCGGGCCTGGCCATGAACAACGGCGAGCACTACCTGGGCAGCGACGACAGCGGCCAGCTGGCGCTGCTGGTCACCCAGTTGCTCAACCAACCATGGCGCATGTGCCAGCTCAGCGAGGCCGGGCGCCAGTTCGCCCGCCAGCGTCATGACTGGAGCGTCGCCGCCCAGCAGCTGGAGAACGTGCACATGCGCCTGACCCAGCTGGCGCCGGCCGGCGCCGCAGCCGCCGGCGGCGTGCTAGCCAAGTAGCTCGCTGAACGGAATGAACGTCACCGCATCGCCCTGTTGCGGCGTCGTGCCTTCGAGCACTTCCACCACGCCATCGGCCCATGCCGCGCTGCGCAGCACGCCGGAGCTCTGGTTCTTGTAGATGCGCACGCGACCGTCCTCGATGCGTGCCCGCAGGTACTCGCGGCGCGTTCCGGCCTTGGGCCAGTCGAAACCCGCCGGCACGCTGAAGCGCAGCGGCGCGACATGGGCCACGCCCATTCGACGCAGCAGGTAGGGCCGGGTCAGCAGGCCGAAGGTGACCAGGGTCGAGGCCGGATTGCCCGGCAGGCCGATCACCGGCACCCCCTGGTAATGGCCGAAGGTCAGCGGCTTGCCCGGCTTGATCGCCAGCTTCCACAGCGCCAGCTCGCCCGCCTCTCGCAGGGCCAGGCCGAGGAAATCGGCCTCGCCCACCGACACGCCTCCGGTGGACAGGATCAGGTCGACATCGCCCAGCCCGCCCAGGCACTGGCGGGTGCGCTCGAGATCGTCCGGGAGGATGCCGGCGTCGACCACCGTGCAGCCCAGGCGTTGCAGCCAGCTGACCAGCAGGCGTCGGTTGCTGTTGTAGATCTGCCCGGGGCCCAGGGCCAGGCCCGGCTCGACCAGTTCGTCGCCGGTCGACAGCACCGCCACCCGGGGCCGACGCCGCACTTCGAGCGTGCCGAAACCCAGGGTCGCGGCCAGCCCGAGCTGGATCGGGCCCAGCCGCGTGCCGGCGCTCATCACCTGTTCGCCGACACGGGTTTCCTGGCCCTTGGGGCGAACGTTCTGCGCCAGCGCCAGCGGTTCGAGGAAACGCACCCGACCATCCTCGAGCACCTCGGTGTTTTCCTGCATCTCGACGCAATCGGCACCTTCCGGCAGCGGCGCGCCGGTGAAGATCCGTGCGCAGGTGCCAGGTTCCAGGGGCTGTGGTGCATGCCCGGCGAAGATGCGCTGGGTCACCCGCAGCGGTTCGCCCTGACAGTCGGCCAGGCGCAGCGCGTAGCCGTCCATGGCGCTGTTGGGCCACGGCGGCAGGTCGAGGCCAGCCACCAGCTCATGGGCCAGGACCCGCCCTTCGGCCTCGGCCAGCGGTACCTGTTCGGTCTCGGCGATGGGCGCCGTGTCGGCCAGCGCCAGCAGGCGCTCCAGGGCCTCTTCCACCGGCATCAAGGGCCGGGCCACCTCAGCCACGGCTGTCACAGGCCGCCGCCTGCTTCAGGTGCGGCACGAAATTGCACGGCCGATGACGGGCGTCCAGCTGCTCGGCAAGGATGCCGTCCCAACCGGTGCGCACGGCGTTGGTCGAGCCCGGCAGGCAGCAGACCAGGGTGCCGTTGGCAAGCCCGGCCAGGGCGCGGGACTGCACGGTGGAGGTGCCGATATCGGCCACCGAGATCTGCCGGAACAGCTCGCCGAAGCCCTCGACCTGCTTGTCCAGCAGGCACGCCACGGCTTCCGGGGTACTGTCGCGGCCGGTGAAACCGGTGCCGCCGGTGATCAGCACCACCTGCACCTGGTCGTCGGCGATCCAGGTCGCGACCTGGGCGCGGATCTTGTACAGGTCGTCCTTGAGCAGCACCCGCTCGGCCAAGCGGTGGCCGGCGGCGCTCAGGCGATCGACGAACAGCTGGCCGGAGGTGTCGGTGTCAAAGGTGCGGGTGTCGCTGACCGTCAGCACGGCGATGTTCAGCGCAACGAAAGGGGTATCTGCCTTGGCTTTCATGGGAGTCCGTCGCAGGGTAACTGGGAATGTGCGCTGTTATATCACAGGCCGCCCGCGGCGTTGTTCTTGGTCAATGCCGCCGCGATGGCGCTATGCTGCACTGTGCAAGGAACTTGCGTGGACGCCCTGCGTCTTAATGACATCTAGCACCATCGCACTGGAGAAACACGATGATCCAACGGACCCTTCCCGCCTTCCTGCTTGCCCTGGGCCTGGGCGCCCTCGCCGGCTGCGCCTCGCCAACCGTCATCACCCTGAACGACGGCCGCGAGATCCAGGCGGTGGACACCCCATCCTATGACGACGATTCCGGTTTCTACGAATTCGAGCAGCTCGACGGCAAGCGCACGCGCATCAACAAGGACCAGATCCGCACCGTCAAGGAGCTGTGATCCAGTCCCGCTTTTTAGCGCAACTCCTTTTTGCAACAAGGGGTTGCGTTGAAAAAAGCGATGCAGTAGCATTTTGGACATCGGAGTGTAGCGCAGCCAGGTAGCGCGTCTCGTTCGGGACGAGAAGGCCGCAGGTTCGAATCCTGTCTCTCCGACCATATCCCGCAAAAAACCCGCTTCGAGCGGGTTTTTTGTTGCCTGCGAAAAGGCCAGGTGGCGCCCTGCATCAGGCAACACTGGGCCCTGTAGGAGCGGCCTTGTGCCGCGAAAGGGCTGCACAGCAGCCCCGGGATTTCAGCGTTGTTGCAAAGATCGCCAGGGCCGCTTTGCGGCCCTTTCGCGGCGCAAGGCCGCTCCTACAGGCTGGCGCCGCTCCCACGCTCAGCTCACACGGTTACTCCGGCAACACCGGCACGTACAGCAGTTGCAGGCGCGCACTGCTCCACTCACGGGTCTTGTTGGTCAGCTCGAGGTCGTTGTTCAGCTTCTGGCCGTAGGTCGGCACGATCTCCTTGAGCTTGGCTTGCCACTCGGCACTCTTGATCCGATCCTTGAAGGTCTTCTCCAGCACGCTCAGCATGATCGGCGCGGCGGTCGAGGCGCCGGGCGAAGCGCCTAGCAGCGCGGCAATGCTGCCGTCCTCGGCGGCCACCACTTCGGTACCGAACTGCAGCACGCCACCGTGCTCGGGATCCTTCTTGATCACCTGCACGCGCTGGCCGGCCTGGAGCAGTTTCCAGTCTTCGTTCTTGGCGTTGGGGAAGTACTCGCGCAGGGCCGCCATGCGGTCATCGAAACTGAGCATCAGCTGACCCATCAGGTAGGTGCTCAGGTCAATGTTGTCGATGCCGGCATGCATCATCGGGCTGATGTTGTGGGTGGTCAGCGAGCTGAACATGTCCAGCAGCGAGCCGTGCTTGAGGTACTTGGTGGAGAAGGTCGCGAACGGACCGAACAGCAGCACTTCCTTGCCATCGATCACCCGGGTGTCCAGGTGCGGCACCGACATCGGCGGCGCGCCGACCGAGGCCTTGCCGTACAGCTTGGCCTTGTGGCGGGCAACCAGGTCAGCGTTGTCGGTCATCAGGAACTGGCCACCGACCGGGAAGCCTGCATAGCCTTCAGCTTCCGCAATACCGGACTTCTGCAGCAGCTTTAGCGCGCCGCCACCGGCACCGATGAAGACGAACCTGGCCTTGACCGAAGACGCCTTGCCGCCGTTGGCCAGGTCGGCCACTACCACATTCCAGCTGCCATCGTCGTTGCGCACGATGTCGCGCACTTCATGGCTCAGGTGCAGCTGCACATTGGGATTGCGGGTCATGGAGGCGAACAGCTGGCGGGTGATCTCGCCGAAGTTCACGTCGGTGCCGATGGCCATGCGGGTCGCGGCCACTTTCTGCCCGGGATCACGGCCTTCCATTACCAGCGGCACCCACTTGCGGATCTGCTCGTGGTCCTCGGTGATCTCCATGCCACGGAACAGCGAGCTGTGTTGCAGGGCCTCGACGCGCTTGTGCAGGAAGGCGACGTTGTCGTCACCCCAGACGAAGCTCATGTGCGGCACATTGTTGATGAACGAACGCGGGTTGCTCAGCACGCCCTGCTCGACCTGGTAGGCCCAGAACTGCTTGGACACCTCGAACTGCTCGTTGACGTTGACCGCCTTGCTGATGTCGATGCTGCCGTCCTTGCCGACGCTGGTGTAGTTCAGCTCGCAGAACGCCGAGTGGCCGGTGCCGGCGTTGTTCCAGGCGTTGGAACTTTCCTCGGCGACCTGGTCCATGCGCTCGTAGACGTCGACCTTCCAGTTCGGTTCCAGCTCGGTGAGGTAGGTCCCCAGGCTCGCACTCATGATGCCGCCGCCGATCAGCAGGACATCGACGGACTTCTGTGGCTCCGCGGGCTTGGAGCAGCCGATGACGCTCAGGCACAGGAGCGTCAGCAGGATTTTTTTCATTAGCTCAATCCAATTGAAGTGAAGGACTGGCAGTCGTTGCCCCCGGCGTGCACGCCCGGATGTTGTTGTTCTGGTCAGCAGGAGTCTTGCGAAATCGGGGCACGATCGCCTCGGGCCGTGGCCCGGAGCGCCGTAAAGCAGGGAGTGTGCCAGGTTGGCCTGGGCCAATGGCGCAGTGGGCTTGGCAGGGGCGGGTTGGCGGCAATCCGCCAAATGGATGGGTACTTTGCCTGAGGAATGGCGGTTTTCCCCCGAACGCCTGTAGGAGCGGCCTCGTGCCGCGAAAGGGTTGCGCAGCAGCCCCAGGATATCAGCGCCATGGCGAAAATAGCCGGGGCCGCTTTGCGGCCCGTTCGCGGCACAAGGCCGCTCCTACACAGGGATCGTGCAGGCTTGTCAGGCAGTGAGGCGGGAAGTGACTTCGCCCAACTGGCCCGACAACCCATGCAGGCGCTGCCCGGCTTGCTCGGTGTGCTGCACGGCCTCCTGGTTGGCGGTGGCGATGCGGGTGATCTCGACCAGGTTGCGCGAGATGTCCTCGGCGACGCTGGTCTGTTCCTCTGCGGCGGTGGCGATCTGCCGGTTCATGTCGCGGATCGCTTCAACCGCCGTGGTGATGCGCTGCAGCATCTGCCCGGCCTGCTGCACCTGCTCGGCGCCCTCCTCGCTGCGCTGCTGGCCGCTCTCGATGGCCTTGACCGCCTCCACCGCGCCCGATTGCACCGCCTCGATGATCTGGTGGATCTCGGCGATCGACGCCGCGGTGCGCTGGGCCAGGCTGCGCACCTCGTCGGCCACCACCGCAAAACCACGCCCGGCCTCGCCGGCACGGGCGGCCTCGATGGCGGCGTTGAGCGCCAGCAGGTTGGTCTGCTCGGCGATGCCGCGAATCACTTCGAGCACCTTGCCGATCCGCGTGCTGTCGTGTTCCAGGTGACGGATCACCGTCGCGGTACCGGCGATCTCGCGGTTGACCACGGCAATGGTATCGATGGTCCGCTGCATGACCTGCTCGCCGGCCTGGGCGCTGTGGTCGGCCTCGTCCGCGGCGCGGGCGGCGTCGGCGGCGTGGCGCGCCACTTCCTGGGCGGTGGCCGACATCTCGTGCATGGCCGTGGCGACCTGGTCGGTGCGCTGGAACTGGTCGTGGGTGCCATGGGCCATGTCGCCGGCGATGCTGCGCAGCCGGCCGCTGGCACTTTCCAGCTCCTCGGCGTTGTCCTTGAGGCGGCCGACGGTGTCAGCGAGGAAGTCGCGCAGGGTGTTGGCGGCCAGCGCCAGGCGCCCCAGTTCATCCTCGCGGCGGCTGTCGACGCGGGCGGCGAAACGCCCCTGGCTGAGCTGGGCGACATAGTCGATCAGCTGGCGAATCGGCTCGACCAGGCTGCGATTGACCAGCCACAGGCTGAACAGCCCGACCAGCACGGCCGAGCCCAGCATCACCAGCACGCCCAGCCACACCGTGCGCTCGGCGCTGGCGCTGATGGCGCCGGCACGCCCGTGGGCGTCGGCGCGCAACTGCTCCACCAGCGCGCTCATCTGGTCGCTGGTGGCCCGGTCCACGCCCTTGACCGCCAGGTCGCCCGCCACCGGGTCGCCGCCGGCGGCCAGGAACGCCTGGCGTCCCTGCTCATAGGCCGAGCCCAGCTGCCGGTGGCTGGCCTTGAGCTGCTCCAGGCGCGCCTTGAGCGCCGGCTCACTGCTGTCGATCAATTGCCCCAGCAACTGCTGCACCTGCTGCTCGCGGCTCTGGAACTGCTGCCAGTACTTGTCCAGCTCCGCCGGCTGGCGACCGCGCAGCAGCACGTTCTTCCACTCCTGCACCTGGATCTTGAACTGCAGGTTGGCTTCGTCGATCAGTTGCGAGGCACGCAACGGCCCGTCCACCAGCTCGGCATAGCCGCGCACGCTGGACGACAGGAACTGGAAACACACCAGGGCGATCAGCAGGATCGCCACCAGGCTGCCACCGAGCAGGGAGAGAATTTGCACTCTGAGGGATTTACGCAAGATTGCGGATCTCGGAACAAGGAAGAGGGAAAACGGCGCGCGACGGCACCGCCGACGGAGGCATCCTTGTCCTCGTTCGCTGGCCCCAAAAAAGCCGCCATCGGGCGATGGCAGCCAGGGCGAGCACCTGCGCAACCGCCGAGGCAGATAGTCTCAGGCAATTGCTACAGAATTGTTACAAAACAGCGACAACCAAGCCGCTCAGGCCGGGTTGAATTGCAGCGCGGCCAGGCGTGCGTAGAGTGGGCTTTGCTCGATCAATTGTCGATGGCTGCCGACTGCCGCCAGTCGGCCTTTGTCGATCACCGCGATGCGGTCGGCATGCTGCACCGTCGCCAGGCGGTGGGCGATGACCAGCGTGGTGCGCCCGGCCATCAACTGCGGCAACGCCTGCTGGATCAGGTGCTCGCTCTGCGCGTCCAGGGCGCTGGTGGCCTCGTCCAGCAGCAGGATCGGCGCATCCACCAGCAACGCCCGGGCGATCGCCAGGCGCTGGCGCTGGCCGCCGGACAAACCCACGCCGCCTTCACCCAGGAGCGTCTGGTAGCCCTGGGGCAACTGGGCGATGAACTCATGGGCATGGGCGCCGCGCGCCGCCGCCTCGACCTCGGCCAGACTGGCCTCGGGCCGACCGTAGCGGATGTTGGCCTCGACCGTGCCACGGAACAGCGCCGGCTGCTGGGCCACCAGGGCGAACTGGCGACGCAGCTCGGCCGGCTCCAGCCCGGTGATCGGTTGGCCGTCGAGCAGAATCGCGCCGCCCTGCGGGTCGTAGAAGCGCAGCAGCAGGTCGAACAGGGTCGACTTGCCGGCCCCCGACGGCCCGACCAGGGCCACGGTCTCGCCCGGGCGGATGTGCAGGCTCAGGCCATCGATGGCAGCGGCAGTGGGGCGTGACGGGTAGGCGAAGCGCACGTCGCACAGCTGGATGTCACCCGTGGCACGGCCCTGCGCCAGCCCCTGCGGTCGTGCCGGCGCCAGGATAGCCGTCTGCGCCGCCAGCAGCTCGGCGATGCGCTCGGCGGCACCGGCGGCACGCTGCAGTTCGCCGATCACCTCGCTCAGGGTGCCGAAGGCGCTGCCGACGATCAGGCTGTAGAACACGAAGGCGGCCAGCTCGCCGCCGGAGATGCGTCCGGCGATCACGTCCATGCCGCCGACCCAGAGCATCACCCCTACCGCCCCGAGCACCAGCACGATCACCAGGGTGATCAGCCAGGCACGCTGGGCGATGCGCCGGCGCGCCACGCCGAACGCCGCCTCCACGGTCTCGGCGAAGCGCGCCTGGTCATGCCCTTGATGGTTGTAGGCCTGCACCGTCTTGATCTGACCGAGGGTCTCGGCGACATAGCTGCCCACGTCGGCCACCCGGTCCTGGCTCTGCCGCGACAGGCTGCGCACGCGCCGCCCGAACAGCAGGATCGGCGCCAGCACCAGGGGCAAGGCCAGCACCACGATGCTGGTCAGCTTGGGGTTGGTGACGAACAGCAGGATCACCCCGCCCAGCACCATCAGCGCGTTGCGCAGGAACATCGACAGCGACGAACCGATCACCGACTGCAGCAAGGTGGTGTCGGCGGTCAGCCGCGACTGGATTTCCGAGCTGCGGTTGTCCTCGAAAAATCCCGGGTGCAGGCCGATCAGGTGGTCGAATACCGCCCGGCGGATATCGGCCACGCAGCGCTCGCCGATCCACGACACCAGGTAGAAACGGGCAAAGGTCCCCACCGCCAGCGCCACCACCAGCAGCAGGAACAGGCCGATGGTCTGGTTGAGCTGGTGCGCCGAACCGGTCATGAACCCCTGGTCGACCAACAGGCGGATGCCCTGCCCCATGGACAGGGTGATGGCGGCGGTGACCACCAGCGCCAGCAAGGCCAGTAGCGCCTGGCGGCGATAGGGGCGCACGAAATGCCAGCCCAGGTGCAGGGCGCGGCGCTGGCGGGGAGAGATTGGCTCGGGCATGGCGAAAGTCGTTCTTTGCACGGATTAGACCAAGACTACCACTCGTCGGCCCCATGCAACGCCTGGGAATCCGTCGCCGTCCCATGATCGAACAGAACAACAGTGACTATGCTCATTCGTTCTAACCTGTGTCTGGAGCTTTGTCGCGCTTTCTGTTGGACTGTTCCGGCATGACGCCGAAGAAACTGTCACAGACCAGTCACGGCGAAGCACTACCTTGAGCTTGAACCTGAAAGAGGAGACAGGATATGAGCTTGCAGCACACCGATACGCCCAAGAACCAGAACCGTCCGCAACCTCAGGTCTGCGGCTCGATCATCGATGCCCAGGGCCGCGAGGTCCCGATCACCGAGCAGATGATCCAGAAGGCCTGCAAGGACCTGGAAGACAGCCGGGTCAAGAAAGTCGGCAAGGCCTGACCCCCGAATTGCGTGCAACCCGGCGCTTGCGCCGGGTTTTTATTGGCTGGCCGTCAGGCCAGCACCGCCCCCAGTGCGCTGACCAGTTGCACCAGCTGCGGCGCCTCTCCACGGACACGTACCGCCAGCCCCTCGATCTCGCGCCTTACCGGGTAGTGCTTGCGCAGCAGGTCGAACGCTGCACGCTGTTCGGCCGGCTCTTCGCTCAGGCTGCGACGAAAATCCGCATCGTCGCGACGTGGGTCGTAGACCGCCCGGCACAGGGTGGCCAATGCCCACGCCGGATCCGCGCTCGGGTCAAACTCGATCTGCGCCAGACCCGGCGCCGGCAACAGGTCGGCCAGGCGCACCTGCTCGGGCTCCCCGCGCCAGCGGCAGAAGGCCTGGTAGATCTGCGCCGTGCCCCGCTGCTTGCCGTCCAGGCTGTAGCCGGCGATATGCGGCGTGGCCAGGGTGCACAGGTCGGCCAGTTGCAGGTCCACCTGCGGCTCGCCCTCCCACACATCAAGCACCGCGTGCAGATCCTCGCGATCCAGCAGCAGTTCGCGCAGGGCCGCGTTGTCCACCACCGGGCCGCGGCTGGCGTTGATCAGCCAGGCGCCGGCACGCAAGCGGGCCAGGCGCGGCTGGTCGAGCAGGTGCCAGGTCGGGTGATCGCCGCCGCGTTGCAGCGGCGTGTGCAGGCTGATCACGTCGCACTGCT
This sequence comes from Mitsuaria sp. RG, assembly GCF_028369275.1. NCBI lineage: Bacteria > Pseudomonadati > Pseudomonadota > Betaproteobacteria > Burkholderiales > Sphaerotilaceae > Roseateles > Mitsuaria sp. RG. Next base: position 20,802 of record NZ_JAQMYQ010000025.1, on the reverse strand, counting down.
CGAGGATCGTCTGAAGGTCGACAAAGTCGCCGCCCTCGCTGGCCTGGCGCACCGGGTCGCACACCAGCACCTTCCAGCCCAGGCCATGCAGCACCCGCACCAGGCGCCCGCCGACCTCGCCGGCGCCGACCACGCCATAGACGCGCTTGGCCAGGTCAACGCCGTCGAGTTCGGCCAGGGTCAGCAGGCTGCCCAGCACGTAGTCCACCACGCCACGGGCGTTGCAGCCCGGCGCGCTGCTCCAGTGGATACCGGCCTGGGCGAAATAGTCGAGGTCGAGGTGATCGGTGCCGATGGTGCAGGTGCCGACAAAGCGCACCCGGCTGCCTTCGAGCAGTTGCCGGTCGACGCGGGTCACCGAGCGCACCAGCAGCACGTCGGCGTCCTTGACGCAGGCGGCGTCGATGGCCCGGCCGGGGTAGCGGCGGATCTCGCCGAAACCGGCGAAGAAGGCATCGAGCAGCGGGATATTCTCGTCGGCAACTATCAGCATGGTGCTCTCCTGTCAGGGGAGCGCAGTGTAGCGCGATCGCAGCCGGCTCAGTCGGCCTTCTTGCGGATCCAGTACAGGTAGGTGCCGGCCTCTTCCTGCTGGCCGAGCAACTCGTGGCCGAGGAAGATGCAGAACTTGGGAATGTCGCGACGGGTCGACGGGTCGGTGGCGATCACCTTGAGCACGCCGCCGCCGGCCAGCTCGCGCACGTGCTTGTGCAGCATCATCACCGGCTCCGGGCAGTTCAGGCCGGTGGCGTCGAGGATCGCGTCGTGGGTGAAATCGGTCATGTAGGGCTCCGCAAAATGATCGTCATTGTGGCGCATCGGTCGAGGTGCTCCAAGGGGCTGAGAACCGAAGCCCCCTGTAGGAGCGGCCTTGTGCCGCGAAAGGGCTGCAGAGCAGCCCCGGCAATTTCTGCTTTCACGCTGAAATCCTGGGGCCGCTTTGCGGCCCTTTCGCGGCACAAGGCCGCTCCTACAGTGGCCGGGCAAACCCGTTTAACGCGGTTTCAGGTCCAACCGGCGCAGGTGGCAGGTCACTTCCTCGCGGTCGTGATACAGCTGCTTGCAGGCGATCGACACCTTCACCTTGCGCGCCTTGAACCCGGCCTCGATGCGCTCGAGCAGCTTGCGCACCTCGGCATGGCGCTGCTTCATCGGCAGCTTCAGGTTGACCACTGCCTCGCGGCACAGTCCTTCGCCCAGCCAGGTCTCGATCAGCGAGGCGGTGCGCGCCGGCTTCTCGACGATGTCGCAGACCATCCAGTCCACGGTCTGGCGGGGTTTCCAGGTGAAGCCGTCAGCCATCAGGTGGGTGACCAGGCCAGTGTCCATCAGGCTTTCGGCCATCGGCCCGTTGTCGATGGCGGTCACCAGCATGCCGCGCTTGACCAGCTGGTAGGTCCAGCCGCCGGGGGCGGCGCCCAGGTCGACGCCGGTCATGTCGTCGTTCAGGCGCTGGTCCCACTGCTCGCGGGGAATGAACTGGTGCCACGCCTCCTCGAGCTTGAGGGTCGAGCGGCTGGGGGCTTCGCGGGGGAACTTCAGGCGCGGGATGCCCATCGGCCACAGCGCCGAGTTGTCGGCCTCGGCCAGCCCCAGGAACACCCGCCGGCCACTGATGAAGGTCAGCAGCAGGCGCGGCCGCCGGGCGTCGTCCACCAGCCGTCCGGCCTTTTCCAGGGCCTTGCGCAGCGGTACTTCGAACTTGCGGCAGAAGGTCGACAGTTCCTTGCCGTCGTTGCTGTCGAGCACTTCCAGCCAAAGGCTGCCGCACACCGGCAGCGCGGCAAGGTGCTCGAGCAGCACGCTGATGCGGTCGGTCTCCGGCAGCTCGACGTAGGCGCCGCGGGCCCACTGGCGCGGGAAGATCAGCTGCGAAAAGCGCAGCGTCTGCATCATGCGTTGGGCACCGTCCGCCTCGCTGCAGACGAACTCGGCACAGGCACTCTGCGGCTTGCCCTTGGCATAGCCGGCCACGCCCAGGTGGGCGGCGTGTTCGCTGATTTCGGCGCAGACCTCGCCCTCGAAGCCGGGCCGGCAATGCATGAACAGGGTATTCATTTCTCACTCCACATCACTGGCGCAGACGGCGCCAGGGCGGCGAATGATAAAGGAAGATCGGAACCGACGACACGCCCCATCGGTCCAGAAAAGGGTCAGGGCGGACAAACCGGTCTAACCTGACTGTTCAGCCAGGTCCGTGCCGTGCGGACCGGTCCAGAGCGGTGACACCGGCGAGCGACCCGCAGTCGCCGGGCACCGGAGCACAAGGAGTTGTAAATGCCCTCGCTCGATAGCCTGAAAACCCTCAAGACCCTCCAGGTGGCCGACCGCGCCTACCACTATTTCAGCCTGCCCGACGCCGCGCGCCAGCTCGGCGACCTGCAACGCCTGCCCATGTCGCTGAAGGTGCTGCTGGAAAACCTGCTGCGCTGGGAAGACGGCAAGACCGTCACCGGCGACGACCTGCGCGCCCTGGCCCAGTGGCTGCAGGAGCGTCGCTCCGATCGCGAGATCCAGTACCGCCCGGCGCGGGTGCTGATGCAGGACTTCACCGGCGTACCGGCGGTGGTCGACCTGGCCGCCATGCGCGCTGCGATGGCCAAGGCCGGCGGCGACCCGCAGCGGATCAACCCGTTGTCGCCGGTGGACCTGGTGATCGACCACTCGGTAATGGTCGACCGCTACGCCAGCCCCAATGCCTTCGCCCAGAACGTCGACATCGAGATGCAACGCAACGGCGAGCGCTACGCCTTCCTGCGCTGGGGCCAGAGCGCCTTCGACAACTTCCGCGTGGTACCGCCGGGCACCGGCATCTGCCACCAGGTCAACCTCGAGTACCTGGGCCGCACCGTGTGGACCCGCGAAGCGGACGGCCGCACCTATGCCTTCCCCGACACCCTGGTCGGCACCGACTCGCACACCACCATGATCAACGGCCTGGGCGTGCTCGGCTGGGGCGTGGGCGGCATCGAAGCCGAGGCGGCAATGCTCGGCCAGCCGGTGTCGATGCTGATCCCCGAGGTGATCGGCTTCAAGCTCACCGGCAAGCTGCGCGAGGGCATCACCGCCACCGACCTGGTGCTGACGGTGACGCAGATGCTGCGCAAGAAGGGCGTGGTGGGCAAGTTCGTCGAGTTCTATGGTGACGGCCTGGCCGACCTGCCGCTGGCCGACCGCGCCACCATCGCCAACATGGCTCCCGAGTACGGCGCCACCTGCGGCTTCTTCCCGGTGGACCAGGTAACCCTGGACTACCTGCGCCTGTCCGGTCGCCCCGAGGAGGCCGTGCAACTGGTCGAGGCCTACAGCAAGGCCCAGGGCCTGTGGCGCCTGCCGGGCCAGGAGCCGCTGTTCAGCGATACCCTGGCGCTGGACATGAACGACGTCGAAGCCAGCCTCGCCGGGCCCAAGCGCCCGCAGGACCGGGTCGCCCTGGGCCAGGTCGCCCAGGCCTTCGACCACTTCATCGAGCTGCAGCCCAAACCACTGGCCAAGGAGGTCGGCCGCCTGGAAAGCGAGGGAGGCGGCGGTGTGGCGGTGGGCAATGCCGACCAGGCCGGCGAGATCGACTACACCCACGAAAACCAGACTCACACCCTGCGCGACGGCGCCGTGGTGATCGCCGCCATCACCTCCTGCACCAATACCTCGAACCCCAGCGTGATGATGGCGGCCGGGTTGGTGGCGAAAAAAGCCGTGGAGAAGGGCCTGACCCGCAAACCCTGGGTCAAGAGCTCACTGGCGCCAGGTTCCAAGGTGGTCACCGACTACTACAAGGCCGCGGGCCTGACACCTTACCTCGACCAGCTTGGCTTCGACCTGGTTGGCTATGGCTGCACCACCTGCATCGGCAACTCCGGCCCCCTGGACGAGGCGATCGAGAAAGCCATCGGCAGCGCCGACCTCACCGTCGCTTCGGTGCTGTCGGGCAACCGCAACTTCGAAGGCCGGGTGCACCCGCTGGTCAAGACCAACTGGCTGGCCTCGCCGCCGCTGGTAGTGGCCTATGCCCTGGCCGGCAGCGTGCGGCTGGACCTGACCAAGGACGCCCTGGGTACCGGCAAGGACGGCAAGCCCGTGTACCTGCGCGATATCTGGCCAAGCCAGCAGGAAATCGCCGAGGCCGTGCGCAAGGTCGACACGGGCATGTTCCACAAGGAGTACGCCGAAGTGTTCGCCGGCGACGCCCAGTGGCAGGCCATCGAGGTGCCCCAGGCGGCCACCTATGTCTGGCAGGACGACTCCACCTATATCCAGCACCCGCCGTTCTTCGACGACATCGGTGGTCCACTGCCGGAAATCGGCGATATCCACGGCGCGCGCATCCTCGCCCTGCTCGGCGACTCGGTGACCACCGACCATATCTCCCCGGCCGGCAACATCAAGGCCGACAGCCCGGCCGGCCGCTACCTGCGCGGCAAGGGCGTGGAACCACGGGACTTCAACTCCTACGGTTCACGGCGCGGCAACCATGAGGTGATGATGCGCGGCACCTTCGCCAACATTCGCATCCGCAACGAGATGCTCGGTGGCGAGGAAGGCGGCAACACCCTGTACGTACCCACGGGCGAAAAACTGTCGATCTACGATGCCGCCATGCGCTACCAGCAGGACGGCACGCCACTGGTGGTGATCGCCGGGCAGGAATACGGCACCGGCTCCAGCCGCGACTGGGCGGCCAAGGGCACCAACCTGCTGGGGGTCAAGGCGGTGCTGGCGGAGAGTTTCGAGCGCATCCACCGCTCAAACCTGGTGGGCATGGGCGTGCTGCCGCTGCAGTTCAAGGCCGGCGACGACCGCAAGCGCCTGGGGCTGACCGGCAAGGAACGCATCGATGTGCTGGGCCTTGGCGGGGCGCAGATCCGCCCGGGCATGAGCCTGAAGGTGCGCATCACCCGCGAGGACGGGCGCCAGGAGCAGATCGAAGTGCTGTGCCGGATCGATACCCTCAATGAGGTGGAGTACTTCAAGTCAGGGGGGATCCTGCATTATGTGCTGCGGCAATTGATCGCGGAGCAAAGCAGGCGATAGTTGGCTTCGCAGCCCTTTCGCGGCACAAGGCCGCTCCTACAGGGGAACGCGATCTCTTGTAGGAGCGGCCTTGTGCCGCGAAAGGACCGCAAAGCGGTCCCGGCATTACCCGCCCAAGCGCGTAAACATCCAAGTGTCCTGAAGGCCATGGGGTAAGTCCTACCCTCCTCGGATTCACCGGCACTAAGGAAATGTCATGCCTCTTCCCCACTGGATCGCCCTGCTCCTGCTCGCCCTCGGCTATGCAATCGCCCTGACCTACGGCAGCCTCGGCCTCGCCGCCCTGCCCGCCTTGCTCGCCCTGCTGTGCAGCGCACTGCTCGCCCGCCGTCCGGTACGCTGGCAACAAAGCCTCGGCCACTTGCTGTTCATCCTGCTCGCCCTCGCCCTGGCCCTGCACTGGCTGCCCGGCTTCCACAGCGCCAAAGTGATCGACAAGGCCGTGCTCAGCGACGGCGCCGTGCCCTTCTCCCTGTACCTCAACCTGGACAAGCCTCTGATCGGTCTGTGGTTGCTGCTGGCCTGCCCGTGGCTGGTGATGCTGCGCCCACGCGGCCTGCTGCCCGGCCTGGCACTGACCCTGCCATTGACCCTGCTCGCCTGCCTGGGCGGCGCCTGGGCACTGGGCATGGTCGCCTGGGCACCGAAATGGCCCGACCAGGCCTGGCTGTGGCTGCTGAACAACCTGCTGTTGGTGAGCCTGACCGAAGAACTGTTGTTCCGTGGCTATATCCAGGGCGGCCTGCAACGTCTGTTCAGGCATGAAGGGCTGGCGTTGCTGGTGGCCGCGCTGTTGTTCGGCCTCGCCCACCTGGCCGGTGGCTGGCAATGGTTCTACCTGGCCACCCTGGCCGGGGTGGGGTATGGTCTGGCCTATCGCCATGGCGGGCTGGCGGCGGCGGTGCTGTGCCACACCTGCGTCAACCTGGCGCACTTCGCCGCTTTCAGCTACCCGATGCTGGCCCCGAATTGAACAATCGGTCATGATCAGACCTGATCGTCATCATTTATAAAGAAAACTGCAATATTGGCGGCAACGGCTGCGATCAGGTGGGCTGCATTAGCTCAGCCGCACTGATGGCACCTTGCCCCAGATCAAGCCAGTTAAATATTCATTCAATAAAACCAGAGGCTTGCCGATACCCGTCGAAAGCCTTGCGGATTGAACAGCCAATGCGTAACAACCAGCCGATTACCCAGAGAGAACGGACTTTCCCTGCCCAGCAGCGGTTGATCTCCACCACCAACGCCAAGGGCGTGATCACCTACTGCAACGATGCCTTCATCGAGATCAGCGGTTTTTCCCGCGAGGACCTGATGGGCGCGCCGCACAACCTGGTGCGCCACCCCGATGTGCCACCGGCCGTGTTCGCCCACATGTGGCAGACCCTCAAGCAAGGCCTGCCGTGGATGGGCATCGTCAAGAACCGCTGCAAGTCGGGCGACCATTACTGGGTCAACGCCTACGTCACGCCGATCTTCGACAGCAACCAGGTGGTCGGCTACGAGTCGGTGCGGGTCAAGCCCACCGCCGAGCAGATCCGCCGTGCCGAAGCGCTGTACCAGCGCATCAACCAGGGCCGCTCGGCCATCCCGAAACGCGACAAGTGGCTGCCGGTGCTGCAGGACTGGCTGCCGTTCATCCTGGTCAGCCAGATCGGCTTCCTGATCGGCAACTGGCTCGGCCATTCCTGGGGCTTCGCCCTGGCCGCCGGCCTGTCGGTGCCGCTCGGCCTGCTCGGCCTGAGCTGGCAGCAGCGCGGCCTCAAGCGCCTGCTGCGCCTGGCCGAACAGACCACCTCCGACCCGCTGATCGCGCAGATGTACACCGACAGCCGCGGCGTCCAGGCGCGCCTGGAAATGGCCATGCTCAGCCAGGACGCACGGATGAAGACCTGCCTGACCCGCCTGCAGGACAGCGCCGAGCAGCTCAGCGACCAGGCCCGCCAGTCCGACGCCTTGGCCCACCAGAGCTCTTCGGGCCTGGAGCGCCAGCGGGTGGAGACCGAGCAGGTCGCCGCCGCCGTCAACCAGATGGCCGCCACCACCCAGGAAGTGGCCAACCATGTCCAGCGCACCGCCGACGCCACCCAGGAAGCCAATCGCCTGACCAGCCAGGGCCGCAACATCGCCGGCGAGACCCGTGACGCCATCGAGCGGTTGTCCGCCGCCGTGGGCGAGACCGGGCTGACCGTTACCCAGCTGGCCAAGGACAGCGACGAGATCGGCGGCGTGGTCGATGTGATCAAGGGCATTGCCGACCAGACCAACCTGCTGGCGCTCAACGCTGCCATCGAAGCGGCACGTGCCGGCGAGATGGGCCGCGGCTTTGCCGTGGTGGCCGACGAGGTTCGCCAGTTGGCCCAGCGCACCGCCGAATCCACCGGGCAGATCCACACCCTGATCGCCAAGCTGCAACAGACCGCCAACAACGCGGTGCAGACCATGGAAACCGGTCATCGCCAGGCCCAGGAAGGCGTCGAGCGGGTGATGGAGGCCGACCAGGCGCTGGTGGGTATCAGCGAGGCGGTGGCCAATATCACCGACATGGCCACCCAGATCGCCGCCGCCACCGAGGAGCAGTCCGCGGTGGCCGAGGAGATCAGCCGCAACATCAGCACCATCGCCGACCTGGCCGACCAGACCTCCGGCCAGGCCCAGCGCTCGGCGCTGCTCAGCGAAGAGCTGACCAGCACGGCAGGTACCCAGTACTCGCTGGTGGAACGCTTCAACCGCTGACCAGCGGTGACAGACTGTAGGCGCCAGCCGTGCTGGCGCCTACAGCGGCGGTGCCGTCCTCAAGCCATGCCCCATGCCTGTGGGAGCGGGTTTACCTGCGAAGCAAGCGACGCGCTGCCTGGCACCGGCTGCGCCGGTTCGCGGGCAAGCCCGCTCCCACAGGAATCGCGCCAGCTTGAGACATTTGCCCAAGACAGCGCCGGGCGAAGATGTGGGACTGGCCTTTACCAATCCAACTCCAAGCGGCTTTCGAAATAACGCACCTCACCCGTCAACGGATCCTCGAAGCGCAGGCTGTGGGCCAGCAGCTTGAGTGGCCGCGCGTAATCATCCTGTTCGTTGACCAGCTGCGGATAAAAAGGATCGTTGCAGATCCCCGCGCCCAACGCCGCCATATGCACCCGCAACTGATGGGTCTTGCCGGTGACCGGTGACAGGCCATAGCGCCACAGCTCGCCATTCTTCTCCAGCACACAGGCGTGGGTTTCGCTGTTGTCGGCCCCTTCCACTTCATGCATGCGGAAGAACGGCTCGCCATGCACCAGACGGCTGCGGTGCACCAGCGGGTAGTCATGCTGCGGCATGGCCGCTGCGATGGCCTGGTAGTGCTTGTCGATGCGCCGCTCGGGGAACAGGCGCTGATAGGCGCCACGGCTTTGCGGGTTGGCGGAAAACAGCACCAGCCCGGCGGTGTGCCGGTCGATGCGGTGCAGCGGCACCAGGTGCGGGTTGTCCAGGCGCCGGATGAGCCGGCGCAGCAGCGTCTGTTCGACGTACTCGCCGGTGGGCGTGACGGGTAGGAAGTGCGGCTTGTCCGCCACCACCAGGTGCTCGTCGACATGCAGGATTTCTTCCTGCACCGGGATCACCTTCTCGTTGGGCACTTCACGGAAATAGTGCAAGCGCATGCCCCGCCGATAGAGCGTATCCGCCGCAATAGGCTGGCCGTCGGCATTCAGCACCCGGCCCCGGGCGAAGCGGTCAAGCCACTGCTCACGCGCGATGCCCTTGAAGTGATCGCACAGGCAGTCGAGCACGTTTGCCCAGGGCCCCGGAGGCAGGCATACGGTACTGGCTTGCTGGTGGGCGGGGTCGAAAGGCGTGGTCATCATCGGGCTCGGTTCTACGTGGGCGGACATTATCTCCTACCCCCTGCCCCTCAACCAGCCTCGCTGGCCGGCTCGCAGCGCGCCTTGAGCCAGCGCAGCACCTGCACCGCGTCCCAGCGCCCCGGATCGTAGAGGGCGTAGCTCAGGCCCTGATAGCCCACCACGTCCAGCGGACGGTGAAAGCCGGCGCGCTGGAACAGCGCCTCGATCTCGGCAAAGCAGGTGTTGAAATGCACCTTGCCGAACGGCGTGCGTTCGTCGGTGACGATGCCGTCGAGGCGCAATTCCAGCACGGCCTCGCACACACGCTCGGGAGCCATGTGATTGACGCTGTACTTGAGTTGCTCGACATTGAGCATGGCTTCACCTCGGATACTGTATTTATATACAGCATACGGAGCGAGCCACCCGCTCGTCAATGCGCGACTCAGCCGAGGAAGGCCACCACCTGCTCGGCATCGAACGGCCAGCCCAGCTCGGCGCCGGTATCGCAACGGCGCAGCACCGGGATGCTCAGCCCGTAGCGTTCGAACAGCGCCTCGCTGTCGGCGATATCGACCAGCTCGACCAGCAGGCCGTGCTCGACGAACGGCATCAGCACGGCCTCGGCCACTTCACACAGGTGGCACCCCACGGTGCCGAACAACTGGGTTTCAGGGAGCATGCAGACATCCGTAATTCGCATGAATGGATGCTCATTCTAGGTCCGTCCCCGCCAACGCGCACCTGACCTGGCTCAATCCTGGCTGGTGGCGCCGATCCGGTGCACGGCCAGGTCCGCGCCCTGGAACTCCTCCTCGTGGCTCAGGCGCAGGCCATGCAGCGCCTTGATCAAGCCATACACGGCAAAACCGCCGACCAACGCCACCAGCACACCCGCCAGGCTCCCCAGCAGCTGGCTGACCAGGCTGACGCCGCCCAGGCCACCCAGGGCCGCCTGGCCGAACACGCCGCAGGCAATGCCGCCCCAGATGCCACACACGCCGTGCAAGGGCCATACCCCCAGCACGTCGTCGATCTTCCAGCGGTTCTGCGCGGCAGTGAAGCACCAGACGAACAGGCCACCGGCCACCAGCCCGGTGACCAGCGCGCCCACCGGGTGCATCAGGTCGGAGCCCGCGCACACCGCCACCAGGCCGGCCAACGGGCCGTTGTGCAGAAAGCCCGGGTCGTTACGCCCGGCCAGCAGGGCCGACAGCGTGCCGCCGACCATGGCCATCAGCGAGTTGATCGCCACCAGCCCGCTCACCCCCTGCAGGGTCTGCGCGCTCATGACGTTGAAGCCGAACCAGCCGATGATCAGGATCCACGAGCCCAGCGCCAGGAACGGAATGCTTGACGGCGCGAACGCCACCAGGCGTCCGTCGCGGTAGCGGCCACGGCGCGCGCCGAGCAGCAACACCGCCGCCAGCGCCAGCCAGCCGCCCATGGCGTGTACCACCACGGATCCGGCAAAATCATGGAACGGCGCGCCGAAACGCGCCTGCAACCAGGCCTGCAGGCCAAAGTTGCCATTCCACACCACGCCTTCGAAGAACGGGTAGATGAACGCCACGATCAACGCCGTCGCGCACAGTTGCGGCGCAAAGCGCGCGCGCTCGGCGATACCGCCGGAGATGATCGCCGGAATGGCCGCGGCGAAGGTCAGCAGGAAGAAACACTTGACCAGCGCATAGCCGTGATCGCTGGCCAGCGTCGCCGCCGGTTGCAGGAAACTCACGCCATAAGCGATCCAGTAGCCGATGAAAAAATACACCAGGGCCGAGACGGCGAAGTCACTGAGGATCTTCGACAGGGCGTTGACCTGGTTCTTGTGCCGCACCGTGCCGACCTCGAGAAAGGCGAACCCCGCGTGCATGGCCAGGACCAGGATCGCGCCCATGAGGATGAACAAGGTGTTGGAGCCATGGACCAGGGAGTCCATCGCGCTGTGCATGTTTTCCATGAAGTGGCAGACCTGCAAAAAGGCACCAGGACAGTTCAAGAACCGGCATCCATGCACCGGATCGGTGCCAGGCCCCTGCCCCGTTTCGGTGAGCCGGGCGGCGCCTGCGTGGTTTTTTCTTGGGTTTGTCGTGGATTGGGTTAAGGTTTAGCGGTATCCGCAACGCTGGCGCATGGTTTCGGCGCAAGCCGCGGCGGACACGCACCGCTTTTTAGCAAGCGCTGTACCAACACATCCCGCTGAACCTTCCGCGCCACCGATCACTCGAAATAACCAGCACACATCCACAGGGAGAGGCCCATCCATGGCCAGCAAATCGGCAAAGACTGCACAGGAAATATTGATGGCTGACTTCCAGGCTCTGGTCCGCGATACCGAGAAGCTGCTCGCCGACACCGCCAACCTGGCCGGCGACCAGGCCGACGAACTGCGCGAGCAGATCCACGAACGCCTGGTGCAGGCCCGCGAGACCCTGCAGTTGACCCAGGATTCGGTGCGCGCTCGCGGCCAGGCGGCCCTTGGCAGCGCCGAGGAATACGTGCAGGAGAACCCGTGGCAGGCCATCGGCATCGCCGCCGGCGTCGGCCTGCTGATCGGCCTGCTGGCCAAGCGCTGAGGAGCCGGCATGGACAACGACGCCATCGGCACGGGCGCCTCCGGTCGGCGCCTGGGCGCGGCCATATTGGGCCTGCTGCACAGCCATATCGAGTTGTTCGGCATCGAGTTGCAGGAGCAGAAGGCCCGCACCCTCAGTCTGCTGTTGTTCGCAGGTCTGGCCCTGGTGTTCGCCCTGCTGCTGCTGACCGCGCTGTCGGGCCTGGTGCTGGTGCTGCTGTGGGACAGTTACCGACTGGCCGGGATCATCGGCCTGTGCGTGTTCTACGGACTCGCCGCGCTGTACTGCGGCCTGCGCCTGAAAGCCGCGGTGTTCGATGAATCCTCGCCGTTCAATGCCACCCTCGAGGAGTTGGCCAAGGATCGGGAGCGCCTGCTGCCATGAGCCTGCCCGAACTGCCCAACACCCGTAACCCCCGTGAGCTGCGCAAGGCGCTGCTGCGCCTGCGCATGGAAATGCACCGCCAGGAAATCCGCCACGAGTCCGGCCAGTTGCTCGAACCGGTCCGCCGCCTGCGCGGCATGGGCGGCTCGTTCGGCGAGGGCCTGGGCGTCAAGCACGGCTCGCTGTGGGGTATCGGCGCCGTCGTCGCCCTGGGTTTTCTCACCGGCAAGGGCGTGCGCAGCGGCAACCTGGCGCGCCTGGTGCGCCTGGGCACCAGCCTGGTACCGCTGATCCGCCTGTTCCTCGGCAACAGCCGCCGCCCCTGAGGCCAAGGCGCGTCCGACGCTTGCGCGGGCGCGCCGGACGCAGGAAGCTATCCCGACTCTACGATGGGAGATCACGCCTTGGACTGGCACACCCTGCTGACCCGCGAACGACTGGGCAAGGCCCTCTACAGCCCCGAGGAACTCGGCCGCAGCCCGTTCCACAAGGACCACGACCGCATCATCTTCTCCGGCGCCTTCCGCCGCCTGGGGCGCAAGACCCAGGTGCACCCCGTATCCAGCAACGACCATATCCACACCCGCCTGACCCACTCCCTGGAGGTCAGCTGCGTCGGCCGCTCGCTGGGCATGCGCGTCGGCGAGACCCTGCGCGAGCAACTGCCGGACTGGTGCGAACCCAGCGATCTGGGAATGATCGTGCAATCGGCCTGCCTGGCCCACGACATCGGCAACCCGCCGTTCGGCCATTCCGGCGAGGACGCCATCCGTCACTGGTTCCAGCAGGCCGCCGGGCGCGGCTGGCTGGACGACATGAGCGACGATCAACGCACCGATTTCCTCAACTTCGAAGGCAATGCCCAGGGCTTTCGCGTGCTCACCCAGCTCGAATACCACCAGTTCGACGGCGGCATGCGCCTGACCTATGCCACCCTTGGCGCCTACCTCAAGTACCCATGGGCGGCACGCCACGCCGACGCCCTGGGCTACAAGAAGCACAAGTTCGGCTGCTACCAGAGCGAACTGGGGCTGCTTGAGCAGATCGCCGGCAAGCTCGGCCTGCCGCAGCTGGAGCACCAGCGCTGGGCCCGTCACCCCCTGGTGTACCTGATGGAGGCCGCGGACGACATCTGTTACGCCCTGATCGACCTCGAGGATGGGCTGGAGATGGACCTGCTGCAATACGCCGAGGTCGAGGCGCTGCTGCTGGACCTGGTGGGCGATGACCTGCCGGAAACCTATCGCCTGCTAGGGCCCGGCGAATCACGTCGGCGCAAGCTGGCGATCCTGCGCGGCAAGGCCATCGAGCACCTGACCAATGCCGCCGCCCAGGCCTTCGTCGAACAGCAGCAGGCCCTGCTCGCCGGCAGCCTGGCGGGTGACCTGGTCGAGCACATGCATGGCCCGGCGCAACGCTGCGTACTGCAGGCCAAGGACATGGCGCGCAAGAAGATCTTCCAGGACAAGCGCAAGACCCTGCACGAGATCGGCGCCTACACGACCCTGGAGATCCTGCTCAATACCTTCTGTGGCGCGGCGCTGGAACAGCATGGCGGGCGTACCCCGTCGTTCAAGAGCCGGCGGGTGCTGGACCTGATCGGCAACAACGCCCCCGACCCGCATGGTTCGCTGCACGACGCCTTCCTGCGCATGATCGACTTCATCGCCGGGATGACCGACAGCTACGCCAGTGAAATGGCTCTGGAAATGACCGGGCGGTCCAGTCCGAAGTGAGGGGATGACGGGGTGTTCGGCGCGAAGCTTTCGGCGCCTATGAGATCGAGCGCCGCCCGCGCGGCGCATCGCGACGCAAGGCCGCTCCCACATCTGTTTCGGGCCAGTCAATCCTGTGCCATTACCTGGTCCGCCTTGTTGGCCCGACGCAATTTCAGCATGGACACCAATGCCGCCCCGCAGGACTTGAGGCATGCACCAAGGCGGGCGCCGTCTCATTCACAGGAATAATTGGCCCGAAACAGATGTGGGAGCAACTGTCTTGCTCAATTTCTAGAATCTGGCGCGATCCCTGTGGGAGCGGGTTTACCCGCGAAGCAGACGACGCGGTGCCTGGCACCGGCTGCGCCGGTGTTCGCGGCTGAAGCCGCTCCCACAGCGACCGCGCGGCCCTCAAGCCACGCGCTATGCCTGTGTGAGCAGCCTTGTGCCGCGATGCGCCGCGCGGGCGGCGCTCGATCTCATAGGCGCTGCATGGATCGCGGCGGACACCTGGAGGCCCTCACCCGATCAATAACCTCGCGCCCAAACGTCCTTGAAACGACTGACGTTTAATACGCATGAAATTTCCCACGCAATATTGATTCCCAATAAACACGCTCACTACGCAACCCCACCAAAACGATCAAACCCTGACAAATCCCTGTCAATATCTACATCACTCGTAGCAATGTTTCGCCAACACTGTAAGTAAATTCCTATATCCCGGTTTTGGCAGCCACTTCCCTGCCCGTCGACATTCAACTGAGCTAATGTGCCGGCTGCCTTCACGCGCCGCATGGAATGTTGAATATGCACTCAGTCTTTATAGTTGATGACCATCCCGTCATACGTTTGGCGATACGGATGTTGCTGGAAAACCAGGGATACAAGGTGGTCGGGGAATCGGACAACGGCGTGGACGCCATGCAGTTGATCCGCGAGACCCCGCCGGACCTGGTCATCCTCGACATCAGCATTCCCAAGCTCGACGGCCTGGAGATGCTCTCGCGCCTGCAGGCCATGGCCATCCCGCTGAAGGTCCTGGTGCTCACAGCCCAATCGCCGGCACTGTTCGCCGTGCGCTGCATGCACTCCGGCGCGGCCGGGTACGTGTGCAAGCAGGAAGACCTCAGCGAACTGCTCAGCGCGATCAAGGCCGTGCTGTCCGGGTACAACTATTTCCCCAGCCAGGCGCTCAATCCACCGCCGACGGGCAGCAACCAGGAGCTGGAACTGTTCCGCCAGGTCAATGATCGGGAACTCATGGTCCTGCAACTTTTTGCCCAGGGGCGCAGCAACAAGGAGATTGCCAAGGGCATGTTTCTCAGCAACAAGACCGTCAGCACTTACAAGAAACGTCTCATGCACAAGTTGCGCGCCAGCACTTTGGTGGAATTGATCGACGTCGCCAAACGCAACGCGCTGGTCTGAGGTCATGATGTGGAGGTGCATCGTTACATCGCTGCTGTGCCTGGGCATGCCGCTGCAAGGTGCCGGCGTGACCGTCGACACGGGGCGAACCTATACCCTGCTCAGCCGTTCAGCGCCGGCATCGGTCCAGCCCAGCCTGACACCGGCCCAGCGCGACTGGCTCGCGCAGCGCCGGGAACTGGTGCTGGGCACCTCGGCCCCTGACTACCCGCCGTTCGACATCGCCACGGGCGGGCGCGAGTACCAGGGGCTGACGGCCGACTACGCCGGACTGATCGGCAGCGCCCTGGGCCTGCCGGTGCGGGTGCAGCGCTTTCCCAGCCGGCCGGCGGCGGTCGCGGCGCTCAAGAGCGGGCATATCGACCTGCTGGGCAGCGCCAACGGCTATGAAGCGGTGACCCAGGGCCTGGCGCTGTCGCGGCCCTACGCCATCGACCAACCGGTGCTGGTGACCCGCGAGGATGAAACCCGGGCGCTGGACACGGGCCTGACGGGCATGCGCCTGAGCATGCTGTATCACTACCTGCCGCCCGGGGAGATTCACGCCAACTACCCCAAGGCCGAGCTGCTTACCTTCGAATCGTCCACCCAGGCGCTGAATGCCGTGGCCTTCGAGCAGGCCGACGTGTTCATCGGCGATACCATTTCCACCCACTACCTGATCAGCCAGGGGCACCTGCCGCACCTGCGCATGGCCAATTTCGGCAAGCACGAAGCCGTGGGCTTCAGCTTCGCCATGCGCGAGGACGCACTCACCCTCCAGTCCCTGGTGGACGCCGCCCTCGACGCCCAGCCCAACACCACCCGCAACGATATCTTCAAGCGCTGGAGTGCCAGCAGCGGTAGCCTGCTGACCGATCGCAAGCTGCAGTTGTCGGCGCGCGAGGAACAGTGGCTGAGCGAACATCCGATCATGCGCGTGGTGGTCAACGACACCGCCGCGCCCCTGACCTTCTTCGACAACAATGACCGCCTGCGTGGCATCGTCGCCGACCTGCTAGAACTCATCCGCCTGCGCACCGGCCTGCGCTTCGAGATCCGTCGCGCCAGCGGCGATGGCGACATGGTCGACCAGCTCGAGTCCGGTCGCGCCGATATCATCGCCAGCCTCTCCACCGACGCCCGTCGCGGCAGCCCGCTGCAGGTCAGCCGGCCCTACCTCGAAAGCGCCTACGTGCTGGTCAGCCACACCGGCAACGACCAGCCCAGCAACCTCAAGCAACTCAAGGGCAAGCGCGTCGCCGTGCCACGCGACAGCAGCGTGGCCGCCCTGCTCGCGGCACGTCACCCACGGATTCACCAGGTCGCCACCGAAAGCACCTACTACTCCATGGTGCTGCTCGGCAGCGGCGCGGTGGATGCGGCAATCGCCACCCTGATCGACGCCAACCACATGCTCGCCACCAGCAACAATCTGGTGATCCGCAGCACGGTGGGCACGGAACCGGCAGCCTTCACCATGGCGACCGCCGCCGGGGCCAGCGAGCTGGCGGCGATCCTCGACAAGGCTCTGTTGAGCATTTCGCCGGAGGAACTGGGGGTGATCAACAGCCGCTGGCGCGACCATGGCCTGCGTGACGACGCCTACTGGCGCAGCTACCGCCGGCTGATCCTTCAGGTGGCGGGGGGCATTGCGGTGCTGCTGGTCCTCGCACTGGTGTGGAACGCCCGGCTGCGCCGTCAGATCAAGCAGCGTCAGCGGGCCGAACGAGCGCTCAACGACCAACTGGAATTCATGGGTGCGCTGCTCAATGGCACGCCTCATCCGATGTATGTTCGCGACCGTGACGGACGCCTGCAAAGCTGCAACGACAGCTACCTGCAGGCCGTCGGCGCCAGTCTCGAGGAAGTCCTGGGCAAGAGCCTGGACGAGGCCCCCTTCAGCGACTGCGACTATACCCGCCAGGTCCAGGACGACTACCAGCGGGTGATGGCCCAGGGCAAACCCTTGATCCTCGATCGCCCCCTGCGCCTGCGGGACCGCGAGCTGACGATCTATCACTGGATCCTGCCCTACCGCGACTCGGTGGGCGAGATGCAGGGCATCATCGGTGGCTGGATCGATATCAGCGAGCGCCGCAATCTGGTCCAGGACCTGCGCCTGGCCAAGCAACAGGCCGATGACGCCAATCGGGCCAAGAGCACCTTCCTGGCCACCATCAGCCATGAGATCCGCACGCCGATGAACGCCCTCATCGGCATGCTGGAACTGGCCCTCAAGCGCGCCGACCAGGGCAAGCTGGACCGCCCTGCGCTGGAGGTCGCCCATCATTCGGCCAGTGACCTGCTGGGGCTGATCGGCGACATCCTGGATATCGCCCGGATCGAGTCCGGACAGATGTCCTTGGTCCCCGAAGCAGTCGACCTTGCGGCCCTGGTCGAGTCGGTCGGCCGCGTATTCGACGGCCTGGCCCGGCACAAGGGCCTGGTGCTGGACGTGGTGATTGCTCCCGAGGCCCGCTGCCACGCCATGCTCGATCCGCTACGGTTCAAGCAGGTGCTGTCGAACCTGGTGAGCAATGCGATCAAGTTCACCGAACAGGGGCAAGTGCGCATCACCGCCAGGTTGCGCAACGATGGCGAATCTGCCATGCCGACGCTCGACCTGGAGGTGCGCGACAGCGGTATCGGGATCCACGAGCAAGACCTGCAACGCCTGTTCTCCCCCTTCGTGCAGGCCAACCCCTACAGCGACGGCGCCAGGGCCGGCACCGGGTTAGGGCTGGTCATCAGCCGCGACCTGTGCACGATGATGGGCGGCGAGCTCACCCTGCAGAGCCTGCAGGGCGTCGGTACCCGGGTCCGTCTGGTGATGCCGCTGCAATGCGTCGATCCGGTCACGCCCCAGCCCCGATCACCCACGGAAATCCCGCAACCGGACCAGCAGCTGCGCATCCTGGTGATCGACGACCACCCAGCCAACCTGTTGCTGATGGCACAGCAACTGAACTACCTGGGCCTTGGTCAGGAAAGCGCCGAAGATGGACGCGAAGGGCTGCGCAAGTGGCGCGAGGGTTGCTTCGATATACTCATCGTCGACTGCAACATGCCGCTGATGAATGGCTTCGAACTGGCCAGGACCGTGCGCATGGAGGAGCAACTGCGCAACCGGCCACGCTGCACCATCCTCGGCTACACCGCCAACGCCCAGCCCGAGGTGCGCCAGCAATGCCTGGATGCAGGCATGGACGATTGCCTGCTCAAGCCCATCGGCCTGCAGGTGCTGGGGCAGCGGTTGAAGGCCCTTGCACGGATTGCCTACCAGGAAGACGAGCACCATACGCCCGCCGTGCGGTTCGATCTCGATGGCCTGTCGGCGATCGTTGGCGACAACCTCGCCGACCGCGACCGCATCCTCGACACCCTGCTGCTGAGCCTGCGCCAGGACCTGCAGGCGCTGATGGCCATCGACCCGCAACGCGAGGGCGGCGAGCTGGCATTACAGGCACACAAGATCCTCAGCGCGGGACGGATGCTGGATGCTCAGGCGTTGATCGAGGCGTGCGAGGCGCTGGAGGTGACGGACTTGCCCCAGGCTGAACTGAAACGGCGCCGTCAGGCGCTGGCGCGGCACATGCGCCGCGTGGAGAAAGCCCTGGCCAGGCAACGGGAGCACCTGGCCGAGGTCGGATGAGGGCGGTACAAGGCGTACCGCCGCCATTCATCAGGAAGCCGGGTTGACCGGTTTTTCCGGGTACCAGGCGTCCAGCAGCGGGCTGACTTCGATATTGGTCAGTTCGCTGCGGCCCTTGAGCCAGGCTTCGACAGCGGCGCGCTGTTCTTCGTTGACCGAACCACGGGTGGCCTTGCAAACCAGGCCGAAGTCGTCGCCACCGACGTAGTCCAGGCCGTTGGCATCCATGGCTTCAGCCAGGAAGGCGTCGAGGAAGGCATCGATGGCTTCATCGGACAGGTCTTCCTTGAAGCCCAGGTTCAGTTCGAAACCCAGCTCCTGGAATTCGTCCACGCACAGTTTCTTGCGCAGGCGACGGGAACGGTTGGTAGCCATGAAACAATCCTCTCAATTAATTACGCGCGGCACTTTACCAGTTTCCGGCGCCTAGCGGCGCTTTTCCGTCGAATGAGGCCCATGCTCGTGCTGCTTGGGGCATAATGCGCACTACATTTTGTCCTGGGGCCATCACTTCCTACAGCCCCGTTGTCTTTTCCCCTCGCCTGCAGGGTTTGTCCATTTATGATCAAGACGCTCCGCCCACTGCTGCTCGCCGGCCTGTTCCTGCCCCTGTCGCTGTCCGTGCAGGCCGCCGCCGTCAACACCAGCCTGCCACCTAAGGTGCAGCAGGCGCTCAAGACCAACAAGCTGCAGGATTCGGCCCTGTCGCTGGTCATGCTGCCGCTGGACGGCCCGGGCACGGCGACCGTGTTCAACGCCGATGTGTCGGTCAACCCGGCCTCGACCATGAAGCTGGTCACCACCTACGCCGCGCTGGAACTGCTGGGCCCCACTTTCCAATGGAAAACCGAGTTCTACACCGACGGCACCCTGAGCAACGGCGTGCTTAACGGCAACCTGTACCTCAAGGGTGGCGGCGACCCCAAGCTGAACATGGAGAAACTCTGGCTGCTGATGCGCGACCTGCGCGCCAATGGCGTTCGTACCGTGACCGGCGACCTGGTCCTGGACCGTAGCCATTTCGTGCAGCCCAACTTGCCGCAGTTCGATGACGACGGCGGCGACGAGAACAAGCCGTTCCTGGTCAAGCCGGACTCGCTGCTGGTCAACCTCAAGGCTTTGCGCTTCGTTGCCCGCAACGACGGTGGCAAGGTCAACGTCTCGGTCGAGCCGCCGATCGCCAGCATCCGCATCGACAACCAGGTCAAGGCCGTGGCCGGCAAGCAGTGCACCGGCGAGGTGCGCTACAACCCGGTAGTCCAGCCGGACGGTGTCAGCGTCACGGTCAGTGGCCAGCTCGCCGACGGCTGCAACTCGCAGACCTATCTGTCGCTGCTGGACCACCCGACCTACGCGGCCGGTGCCGTGCGGGCGATCTGGAACGAGCTGGGCGGCAGCATCCAGGGTCGCGATCGCATCGAAAACGTGCCCAAGAGCGCCCGCCTGCTGGCCCGCGCCTTCTCGCCGGACCTGGTGGAAGTGATCCGCGACATCAACAAGTACAGCAACAACACCATGGCCCAGCAGCTGTTCCTGAGCCTTGGCGCGCAGTTCCGCACCGACGCCGACGGCGACGATGCCCGTGCCGCCCAGCGTGTGGTGCGTCAGTGGATGGCGAAGAAAGGCATCACCTCGCCGCACCTGGTGATGGAGAACGGCTCGGGGCTGTCCCGCGCCGAGCGGGTCAGCACCCGCGAGATGGCGGCGCTGTTGCAGGCGGCCTGGAAGAGCCCTTACGCGGCGGAGTTCATCAGCTCGATGCCGCTGGTGGGGATGGACGGCACCATGCGCAAGCGGCTCAAGCGCACGGCCATGACGGGCGAAGGGCACATCAAGACCGGGACCCTGAATACCGTGCGGGCGATTGCCGGGTTCAGCCGGGACAGTAACGGGCACACCTGGGCGGTGGCGGCCATTCTCAATGATCCCAAGCCTTGGGGGGCTTCCCAGGTGCTGGACCAGGTGTTGCTGGATCTTTATCGCCAGCCCAAGGTGGGGAATGGGACTGTTGGGGTGATGCCTTGATTTGAGTGGGGTTGGGGTTGGGGCTTGGCTTTAAGGTGTTGGTTTTGATGGATGTAAGCGCATTCATTGGCGATGGTGACGCATAGTCACCTTTTCGCCCTTACGGCGACCTACTTTTGCTCTTGGGCAAAAGTAGGCAAAAACCGCTCGCTCCATTCATCCGGCCCCTA
>NZ_JAQMYQ010000024.1:0-86096 GCF_028369275.1 Mitsuaria sp. RG | reverse complement strand
AACGGCCCAGGCCACAGGGCTGCATAGCAGGCCGACAAGCGCACAGAGGGCCGTTTTGCGCCCTGAAACTAGACGTCCCGCCATGACCAATCCCTGGTGAACAGTGCAAAGTGGCGGGCATACTATTTTGCCATCATATTGGCGTCAATTTGCCATCATTGAGTTTTTTGTAACACCTCTCTCCGTATTGAATGAAACCCTTGAGATAGAGCTGTTGCGTTACAGAGAAAAATTTTCGCCCTTCGCCGTAAACGACGTGGAGCTGACGTGCAGCTCCACGACCTGGGTCTTACGGCATCACCGGTGGCACATACTGCAAGGTCGTGCCCAGCGCCCATAGCAGCACCAGCACCAGCGGCACATGCACCAGCAACTGCACGAACGAGAAGCCGATCAGGTCGCGCGCCTTAAGCCCCAGCACGCCCAGCAGCGGCAGCATGTAGAACGGGTTGATCAGGTTCGGCAGCGCCTCGGCGGCGTTGTAGATCTGCACCGCCCAGCCCAGGTGGTACTGCAGGTCGTTGGCCACCAGCATCACGTACGGCGCCTCGATGATCCACTTGCCGCCGCCGGACGGAATGAAGAAGCCGAGCACCGCCGAGTACACGCCCATCAGCAGCGCATAGGTGTCATGGGTGGCGATCTGGGTGAAGAACACCGAGATATGGTGGGCCAGGGTCTGGGCGTCCGCACCCTTGACCTGGGTGAGGATGGCGGCGATCGAGCCGTACAGCGGGAACTGGATCAGCACCCCGGTGGTGGTCGGCACGGCACGGGTCACCGCGTCGAGGAAGCTGCGCGGGCGCCAGTGCAGCAAGGCACCGAGCATGATGAACAGCAGGTTGTAGGTGTTCAGGCCAGAGATCGCGGTGATCGCAGGCTTGGTGGCGAACTCCTGGTACAGCCAGCCGGCGGCCAGGGCGACCAGCAGCAGGATCAGGATCGGGCTGTATTCCAGCCACTCGCCCGGGCGGGTGCGCTGTGGCGACGGCGGCGCGCTGAAGCTCGGGTCGACGCCGCAGTCCTGGGCGCTGCGGGCGCTGTTCGGCCCCGGGGCGGTGGCATAGGCCACGACCAGCGAGACGACCACCAGCGCGGCAAGCATCACCCCGGACTGCCAGAGGAAGATGGTCTCGGTGAACGGGATCACCCCGGTGATCGACAGGATCGACGGCGGCAGGCTGGCCGGGTTGGCCTGCAGCTGCGCGGCCGACGACGACAGCCCCAGCGCCCACACCGCGCCCAGGCCCAGGTAGGCGGCGGCGCCGGCGGCGCGGTAGTCCATCTTCAGGTCGCTGCGCCGGGCCAGGGCGCGCACCAGCAGGCCGCCGAACACCAGCGACAGGCCCCAGTTGAGCAAGGACGCGAGCATCGAGATCAGCGCCACCCAGCACACCGCCGAGCGGCCGTTCTTCGGCAGCCGCGCCAGGCGGTCGATCAGCCGGGCGGCGGGCGGCGAGCTGGCCACCACATAGCCGCCGATGACCACGAAGGCCATCTGCATGGTGAACGGGATCAGGCTCCAGAAGCCATCACCGAAGGCCTTTGCGGTGTCGGTGGGCTTGCCGCCCATGGCCAGGGCGCCGAGGGACACCAGCATCACCGCCAGGGCGGCGAACACCCAGGAGTCGGGGAACCAGCGTTCGGCCCAGTTGGAGCAGCGCAGGGCAAAGCGGGCGGAGCGGCTGTCTTGGATATCAGCGGCCACGATGTTTTCCTTTTTTGGTTTTATTGGTGGAGTTTTAATCAGGTATTGCAAAACCCCTGTAGGAGCGGCCTTGTGCCGCGAAAGGGCCGCGAAGCGGCCCCTCGATCTCAGCGCTGATGCCGAAATCGCGGGGCTGCTCTGCAGCCCTTTCGCGGCACAAGGCCGCTCCTACAGGGGGACGGTGCGGTGCGGGTGATTAGAACGTCATTTCCTTTACATCGTCCGCCACGATCAGCTTGCCGGCGGTCTTCTCGATGATCTCCTCGACGCTCACGCCCGGGGCGGTCTCGCGCAGGATGAAGGCACCGTTTTCGATCTCCAGGTAGGCCAGGTCGGTGAGCACCTTGCGGATGCAGCCGGCACCGGTCAGCGGCAGGCTGCACTTGGGCAGCAGCTTGGATTCGCCATCCTTGGAGGCGTGGGTCATGGTGACGATGATGTTGTCGGCACCGGCCACCAGGTCCATGGCGCCGCCCATGCCCTTGACCAGCTTGCCGGGGATCATCCACGAGGCGATGTTGCCCTGCACATCCACCTCGAAGGCGCCGAGCACGGTGAGGTCGACATGGCCGCCACGGATCATGGCGAAGGATTGCGCCGAATCGAAGATCGACGCGCCACGGCGGGCGGTGACGGTCTGCTTGCCGGCGTTGATCATGTCGGCGTCAATGGTGGCCTCGGTGGGGAACTCGCCCATGCCCAGCAGGCCGTTCTCCGACTGCAGCATCACCTCCATGCCCTCGGGCACGTAGTTGGCCACCAGGGTGGGGATGCCAATGCCGAGGTTGACGTAGTAGCCGTCCTTCAGTTCACGGGCGACGCGTTGCGCCATTTGTTCGCGGGTCAATGCCATGGTCAGGATCTCTTTGTTGTTCTTGAGGGCGGCGCTCAGGCCTTGACGGTGCGCTTTTCGATGCGCTTCTCGAAGGTGCCGACGATGACCCGGTCGACATAGATGCCCGGGGTGTGGATCTCGCTGGGCAGCAGCACGCCGGGCTCGACGATCTCCTCGACCTCGACCACGGTGATCTTGCCGGCGGTGGCGGCCAGCGGGTTGAAGTTCTGCGCAGTGTTGCGGTACACCACGTTGCCGTAGTGGTCGGCCTTCCAGCCCTTGACGATGGCAAAGTCGCCGGTGATGGACGCTTCGAGGATGTACTTGCGACCGTTGAACTCGCGCACTTCCTTGCCTTCGGCGACCGGGGTGCCGTAGCCGGTGGCGGTGAAGAAGGCCGGGATACCGGCGCCGCCGGCACGCATCTTCTCGGCCAGGGTGCCTTGCGGGGTGAGTTCCACTTCCAGTTCGCCGCTGAGCAGCTGGCGTTCGAACTCGGCATTTTCGCCGACGTAGGAGGCGACCATCTTGCGGATCTGCCGGTCTTCGAGCAGCACGCCCAGGCCGAAGCCGTCGACGCCGCAGTTGTTCGAGACCACGGTCAGGCCCTTGACGCCGCGGCGCTTGATCTCGGCGATGAGGTTCTCGGGGATGCCGCACAGGCCAAAGCCGCCGGCCAGCACGGTCATGTCGTCGGTCAGGCCCGCCAGGGCCTCTTCATAAGTTGCTACACGCTTGTCCAGTCCGGCCATGCTCAGTCGCCTTTTGTAGTTGTTGGAACCGTACGGTCATCTTCACTGTAGTCGACTGATTTGTTAATTTTGTTTTCGTCATCGATTGATAACTTTTACAAAACAAAGGGCCCGCCCCATGAACGTCAAGCAGCTGCGCGCCTTCGTCACCGTGGCCAAGTACCAGAGCTTCGCCCAGGCCGGCGAACACCTGCATGTATCGCAACCGGCCCTGAGCCTGACCATCAAGGCGCTGGAGGACAACCTCGGCGGCGCCCTGCTCACCCGCACCACCCGCAGCGTCAGCCTGACCCCCGAGGGCGAAGTGCTGCTGCCCCTGGCCCGGCGCCTGCTGGCCGACTGGGACGACACCGAGGAGATGCTGCGCCAGCGTTTTACCCTGCAACTGGGGCGGGTCTCGGTGGCGGCCATGCCGGCCTTCGCCGGCAACCTGCTGCCGCAGTCGCTCAAGGTGTTCCGCCAGCGCTACCCCAAGGTCAACGTCACCGTGCACGATGTGATCAACGAGCAGGTGCTGGAACTGGTGCGCCACCGCCGCGTCGAACTGGGCATCGGCTTCGAGCCCGAGAGCAGCGAGGCGCTGCGCTTCCATCCGCTGTACCTGGACCGTTTCGTCGCGGTGGTGCCCGCCGACTCGCCCCTCGCCCGCCAGCCCCAGGTGCGCTGGCCGCAGCTGCTGGCCGAGGATTTCATCGCTCTGCAACGGCCTTCCGCGGTGCGCCTGCTGCTGGAGCAGCACCTGGCCGCCAACCATGGCAAGCTGGCGGTGGCCTTCGAGAGCCACCAGCTGTCGACCATCGGTCGCATGGTCGCCAGCGGCCTGGGCGTGAGCGCGGTGCCGGCGCTGTGCATCGGCCAGATGCAGGAGCTCGGCGCCCGCTGCGTGCCGTTGGTCGAACCGACCGTGGAGCGGCGCATCGGCGTGATCGCCCTGAGCGATCACAAGCTGTCCAGGGCCGCCGAGGCGCTGCTCGATGTATTGCTGACCCATACCCATCCACAGGAGGTGACATGCGTTACGTGAATCTGGCGGGTTCCCGCGTTCCGGCCATCGGCCAGGGCACCTGGTACATGGGCGAGGACCCAGGCCGCAGGGCCGCCGAGGTGGCGGCGCTGCAACAGGGTATCGAACTGGGCCTGGGCCTGATCGACACCGCCGAGATGTACGCCGAGGGCGGTGCCGAGCGCGTGGTCGGCCAGGCCATCGCCGGGCGCCGCGACCAGGTGTTTTTGGTCAGCAAGGTCTATCCGCACAATGCCAGCCGGCGCGGCGTGCCCGCCGCCTGCGAGCGCAGCCTCGAACGCCTGGGCACCGACTGCATCGACCTGTACCTGCTGCACTGGCGCGGCCAGTATCCGCTGGAGGAGACCGTCGAGGCCTTCGAGCGCCTCATCGAGCAGGGCAAGATCCGCCGCTGGGGCGTGTCCAACTTCGACCTCGACGACCTGCGCGAGCTCGACAACCCCGCCTGCGCCACCAACCAGGTGCTGTACAACCCGGCCGAGCGCGGCATCGAGTTCGACCTGCTGCCCTGGAGCCAGCAGCAGGGCCTGCCGACCATGGCCTACTGCCCGCTGGCCCAGGCCGGGCGCCTGCTGCGACATCCCGTGCTGGGCGATATCGCCGCACGCCATGGCGCCACGCCGGCCCAGGTGAGCCTGGCCTGGGTCACGCGCCAGGAGGGCGTGATCGCCATTCCCAAGGCCACCGCCCCGGAACATGTGCGCCTGAACGCGGCGGCGGCAGGGCTGATATTGAGCGAAGCAGACCTGCGGGCCATCGACCAGGCCTTCCCCGCGCCGACCTGCAAGCAACGCCTGGCAATGGTCTGAACCCCTACAGGGGCCGGCATGATCGACAACAAAGCAAGATCGTTCAAGCCGCCCCCGCGCCGCTCTGTCATGCTGGCCTGCCCTGTCGATTCGTTGTCGTTCCCATGTCCAGCCCACCGCTCGCCCGCAATGCCTTCCTTCACGGTGCCATCGCCATCCTGCCGCTGTCCCTGGCCGTCGCGCCCTGGGGCCTGCTGGCAGGCTCCATGGCCATCGAGGCCAACCTCAGCGCCTGGCAAGGCCAGGGCCTGTCGGCCATCGTCTTCGCCGGCGCCGCGCAGCTGGTGGCCATCGGCATGCTCAAGGGCGGCGCCAACCTGCTGTCGATCCTGCTCACCACCCTGCTGCTGACCTCGCAGCACCTGCTCTACGGGTTGTCCATGCGCCCGGTGATGTCCGGCTTGCCGACCCGCTGGCGCCTGGGCCTGGGCTTTCTGCTCACCGACGAGTTCTTCGCCCTGACCAGCCACCACGACCAGCAGCAGTTCAACCGCTGGTACGCCCTGGGCGTCGGCCTGACTTTCTATGTGGCCTGGAACCTGTTCACCCTGGCCGGCATCGTCCTCGGCCAGAACATCCCGCACCTGGACCGGCTGGGCCTGGACTTCTCCATCGTCGCCACCTTCGTCGCGCTGATCGCGCCGCTGGTGCGCAACCTGCCGACCGTGGTGTGCGTGGCGGTGTCGCTGTTCTGCTCGGTGCTGTTCAGCTACTGGCACTGGGAAACTGCCCTGGTGGTGGCAGGCTTGCTGGGCATGGCCGCTGGCTTTATCTGCCAGAAATTCTCCGGAGGCCGCTCATGATCTGGCTGCTGATCGTCGCCATGGGCGCGGTGGTGTTCCTCAACCGCTACGCCTTCCTTGAACCGCGCCTGCCGCTGCGCCTGAGCTCCAATGCGCGGCAGTTCCTCGGCTTCGCCGTGCCCGGCATGCTCACCGCGATCTGCGGGCCGATCATCTTCCTGCCCGGCCACCAGCTCGAGCTGAGCCTGCTGAACCCTTACCTGCTCGGCTCGCTGGTGGCGATCGCCCTGGTGCTGTTGACCCGCAGCGTGTTGCTGAGCATGCTGGCGAGCATGCTGATCTTCTTCCTCCTGCGCAGCTGGCTGGCATGACCACGCCCCTGCGCGAACAGGCCCACCTGTGGCAGGCGCCCGCCCTCGGCGACGTCGAGATGCTGCACGCCCGCTACATCCAGCAGCGCTTCGCCCCGCACGTACACGAAGGCTACGTGTTCACCGTGATCGAATCCGGCGCCCAGCGTTTCTGGCACCGTGGCAGCGAGCACCTGGCGCCGGTCGGCAGCATGGTGCTGATCAATCCCGACGAGCTGCACACCGGCGCCACCGCCCACGAGGCGGGCTGGCGCTATCGCGGTTTCTACCCCGAGCACGAGCGGGTTACCGGCGTGCTCGACGAGCTGGAACTGGGCCGCCACGGCCTGCCCCGGTTCAAGGACAGCGTGATCCAGGACCCGACCCTGGCCGCCGCGTTCAGCCAGCTGCACCAGTTGTCCGAGTCCTGCGCCAGCGCCCTGGAGCAACAGACCGCCTGGCGCCAGGCGGTGCTGGCGCTGGTGCAGCGCCACGGCCACTGTGCCGAGCCCGCCGCCCCCGGCAACGAGCCGCTGGCCGTGGCCCGCGCCCGCGAACTGCTGGAGAGCCGGCTGGCCGAGCCGCCCTCGCTGGAAGCCCTGGCGGCGGCGGTGAACCTGTCGCCGTTCCACTTCGCCCGGGTGTTCCGCCAGGCCACCGGCCTGCCGCCCCACGCCTGGCTCAAGCAGCGCCGCCTGGCCCGCGCCCGCGAGCTGCTGCGCAGCGGCCTGCCGGCACTGGAGGTCGCCGTCAACCTGGGCTTCGCCGACCAGAGCCACCTCAGCCGCCAGTTCAAGCAGGCCTATGGGGTTACGCCGGGGGCCTATCGCCAGGCCTGTCTGGGCCTGTAGCTGCGCCCCGGTTCCAGGCGCCTGGCGTGATGCCGGTCATGCCGCGAAAGAACGCAATGAAGGCACTGTCGCTGGCGAAGCCCAGGTCGTCGGCGATGGCGCCCAGCGGCCGCTGCAACGCCAGCTGTTCCATTGCCCGCAACAACCGCCACTGCTGGCGCCATTGCTGATAGGACATGCCGGTATCCCGGCGCAGCAGGCGGCTGATGGTCTTCTCGCTGGCGCCAACCTGCCGCGCCAGTTCACCCAGCGCTGGCGGCAGGCGCTCGAGCCGCTCGACCAGCCCAACCAGGCGGCGATCGCCTGGCAGTGGCAGGAACATCGGCTGGCGCGGCGCCAGGCGCAATTCGCCCAGACACAGCGCCAGCAGGTGCACCTGGTCACCTCGGTCCCAGGCCGTGTCGAACGGCGCCTGGGCAATGCGTTCGAGCAGTTCGCGCAGCAACGGGTTGACGCTGATGATCGTCACGTCGTCGGGCAGCTCCACGTTGAGCACGGCGCTGAAATACAGCGAGCGGTAGTCTACCGTTTCGCGCATGCGCGCCCGATGCTCCAGCCCCGCCGGAATCCACGCAGCCTGGGTCGGTGGCAGCAGGCACAGGCGTCCGGGCGTCTGGATGCGCACGCAGCCCTGGCGGGTGAACAGCACCTGGCCGCGGCCATGGCGGTGGCGCCCCGAGTCGTGGTCGCCCAGAGCCGAGCAGATGCCCAGTACCGGCGCGTCGAAAGCATCGGGGTCGAAGTGGGTGTCGGGGGCTAACCAGGCCATGGCTGTAATTGTCCGATTTCAACGATAGAGCAACGGAATCGCGATAATAGCTCACGGCACAACGTCCCTACCATGAGCGCCCGTTTGTGCTGCAAGGCGTTCACTCCCATGCTTTCCCGTTCCTGGCTGGCCCTGGCCACCGCCCTGCTGATGTTTCCGCAAGTCGCCGAAACCCTCTACAGCCCTGCCCTGGTCTCCTTGGCCGAAGCATTCGCCGTCAGCGCTGCCCAGGCTTCGCTGACCCTGTCGCTGTACTTCGTCGCGTTTGCCGTCGGCGTGCTGGCCTGGGGGCGTGCCTGCGACCTGTGGGGGCGGCGCCCGGCCATGCTTGCCGGCCTGTCGCTCTATACCACCGCAGCACTGGCGGCGCTGCTGGCGGTCGACTTCAGCCAACTGCTGCTGGCGCGGATCGTGGCGGCCTTCGCGGCGGCGGTGGGCTCGGTGGTCACCCAGACCATCCTGCGCGATCGCCACGCCGGCCCTGAACTGGCCCGGGTGTTCTCGTTGATCGGCGTATGCCTGGCGCTCAGCCCGGCGCTCGGGCTGATCAGCGGCGCCTGGCTGGACCGGCTGTTCGGCTATCACGGTGTACTCGCCGGCCAGTTGCTGATGGCCGCGCTGCTGCTCGCCTGGACCTGGCGCGGCCTGCCCGAGACGCGCCCCGCCGCGCAGGCGACGCCCGCGCTCGGCCAGGTGCTGCGACGCCTGCTGCGCGACCGTCGCGTGCTGCTGGCCAGCGCCCTGGTGGCAGTGTTCAACATCAGCGTGTTCAGCTGGTACAGCCTGGCGCCGTTTGTTTTCGAGCGCCTCGGCGCCAGCCCGTGGATGGGCTACTCCGGCGCGGCGCTGGCGCTCGGCTCGCTGCTGGGCGCGCGACTCAATGCACGACTGTTGCAGCGCGGGGTGGCCACGGCGCGCCTGCTGCGCCTGGCGTGCCTGCTCGACCTGCTGGCGGCGCTGGCACTGCTGGGGCTGGGCGACAGCCTGTGGACGGTGCTGGCCATGGCCCTGGTGATGTTCGCCTTCGCCATGGCGATTCCGCTGGTGCTGGGCTCGGCGCTGGTCGACTACGCCGACTGCCGTGGCACGGCGGGCGCGTTGTTCGGCTTGTTCTACTACCTGCAGATTGGCGCGGGACTGCTGCTGGCGGGTGCCTGCCAGGCTATGGGGGCGACGCTGTTTGTCTGTGCGCTGGCGGGCTGGGCACTGGCCATCGGCTACGAGCAGCCTGGCCGGGCGCTGCTACACTCAAGGGGCTGAATGGAGGATCGCGTCATGTCCGAACGAGAAATCACCACGCTCCTGTCGCTGATGAGCCAGCGCCAGGCCTGCCTGAGCAGCGCCTGCAAGGAGATCGCCGACTGGATCGACCGCCAGGGCGATGTGCCCGCCGCCGGCAAGATCCGCGCCAGCCTGAAGGCGCTGGAGGCCGAGGATGCACAGGTGCGCAAGACCCTGACCTCGCTGAACATCGAACGGCCGTTGCCACGTTTTCGTAGCTGACGGGCCGCTGGGGCTGCTTTGCAGCCCGTTCGCGGCACAAGGCCGCTCCTACAGGGGACTGCGATTTCCTCTGTAGGAGCGGCCTTGTGCCGCGAACGGGCGCAAAGCGCCCCCGATCCACGATCAGTGGTTCATATGCATATGGTCATGCCCGCCGCTGGCCTCGGCGTTGAGCGCACGCACCGGCGCCTGCACCTGCAAGGTTTCCTTCGCGCCCTTGGCATCGATGATGGTCAGGGTCAGCGGCACCTGCTCGCCTTCCTTCACCTGCTGGTTCAGGCCCATCAACATCACGTGGTAGCCATTGGGGTCCAGCTTGACGGGCTTGCCCGCCGGCAGCGCGATGGCATCGACCGGCCCCATCTTCATCACATCGCCGTTCATGACCATCTCATGCACCTGCACGTCCTTGGCCACGGGTGAGGCGACGCTCACCAGCTTGCTGTCGCTGCTGGCAGTCAGGGTCATGAAGGCGCCGGTCGATTGCTGGTGCGGTACGCTGGCGCGCACCCAGGCGTCGCTCACGGTGGTCTGGGCGAACGCCGGCAGGGTCATGCCCAGCAGGGCCAGGGCGGCCAGACCGCGTTTGATCGGTTGCATCGACATTCAGCAGATCTCCATCAGGGTGACCAGGTCCTCGGCACATTCCTTGGCGTTCAGGGAATGGCCCAGGCTCAGGCGCAGGGTGCCACGTGTGTCGTAGACGTAGCTGGTGGACGAGTGAGAGACAGTGTAGGTGTCGCCGGCCGGGACCTTTTCGTAGAACACCTTGAATTCCCGGGCCACCTCGGCGATTTCCTCGGGGGTACCGGTCAGGGCGACGATCGACGGGTCGAAGGCCTTGACGTAGGCATCGAGTATCTCGGGGCTGTCGCGCTCCGGATCCAGGGTGATGAACACCGGCTGGAACAGGTCACGGTCACGGCCGCGCAGGATCTTGCGGATCTGCGCCACGCGCGCCATGGCGGTCGGGCAGACGGCCGGGCACTGGGTGAAGCCGAAGAAGATCATCGGCATCGAGCCGTAGAAACTCGACAGGGTGCGCTCGTTGCCTTGAGTGTCCTTGAGCTTGAACTTGCGCCCGAGGATCTCGTTGCTCATGTTCTTGCCGTACTTGAAGTCCAGGCCCCGGGCCGGGTTGC
Organism: Mitsuaria sp. RG; assembly: GCF_028369275.1. Classification (NCBI taxonomy): domain Bacteria; kingdom Pseudomonadati; phylum Pseudomonadota; class Betaproteobacteria; order Burkholderiales; family Sphaerotilaceae; genus Roseateles; species Mitsuaria sp. RG. The sequence continues at coordinate 75,610 of NZ_JAQMYQ010000024.1, read as the reverse complement.
AACCCGCCAGCAGGCCAAGCCCCAGTACGCCCATCCCGGCGACAACCGCGCGCCGGGTCAACAGATCATTCATGGAACCATCCTTTACAGGGAAGGTGCCGACCCCTGGGATGGGCCGGCCAGAAAACCGGGGCATTCTGTCACGCCACCCCTGCACCATCCACCCGATATCCGGCCGACCAGGCTGCAGCCCTTTGTTTACGGGGCGCGACCGGTTGTCGCAGGGGTTGAATCCGTAACACTTTGTTGCTAGGGATCAATGCACAACACCTGAAAACATCGCGGGGCAAGCCCGCTCCCACGCATTGATCCAGGCATGGCCCAGGCGTGGGAGCGGGCTTGCCCCGCGATGGCGTCACCACTGGCGATCAGTAGTACGCGTTTTCCTTCTGGCTGTGGTCGGTCACGTCACGCACGCCCTTGAGCTCCGGAATGCGTTCGAGCAGGGTGCGCTCGATGCCTTCCTTCAGCGTCACGTCGGCCTGGCCGCAGCCCTGGCAGCCGCCGCCGAACTGCAGCACGGCGATGCCGTCGTCGACCACGTCCACCAGGCTCACGGCGCCGCCGTGGCTGGCCAGGCCCGGGTTGATCTCGGTCTGCAGGTAGTAGTTGATACGCTCGTTGATCGGGCTGTCTTCGTTGACCATCGGCACCTTGGCGTTCGGCGCCTTGATGGTCAGCTGGCCGCCCATGCGGTCGGTGGCGTAGTCGACCAGCGCGTCCTCGAGGAACGGCACGCTGACTGCGTCGAGGTAGGCGGTGAAGCTCTTCAGGCCCACCGGCTGGTCGTCGGGTTTCTCCTCGCCCGGCTTGCAGTAGGCGATGCAGGTCTCGGCGTAGGTGGTGCCCGGCTGGGTGATGAAGATACGGATGCCGATGCCAGGCGTGTTCTGCTTGGAGAGCAGATCGGCCAGGTAATCATGGGCGGCGTCGGTAATGGTTATAGCGCTCATGGAAGTTCCTCACAGACTTGCCGGCAGTGTACGCCAACCCGGCCCTCGAACAAAGTCCTAGCATTTGACTCGGGATAGCGCCAGCGCAGGCTCCTGGGCGCCACGCCCCGCGAATCCGGCCTTGAGCCGCCCGTATAGGCCACGCTCCAGCCAGTGGTAGCTGAGCCACGACATTAGTCCGATTGACGGCACGCACAAGGCGAACACCAGGTACGGATTCAGGCGCAGGCGTTCGCTGGCGAACAGGCCGCCATACAGCACCAGCACATGCACCAGGTAGACCGAATAGGAGCAATCCCCCAGCGCCTTGAGCACCCGGTTACCCTTGAAGAATGGCTCCAGGGCGATGAACGCCAGCACCACCAGGGCGCTGGGCAGGCCCCAGTGCAGGAGGCGCTGCGAGGCGTCCAGGTGATACAGCGCATACCCCGCCACGCCGAGCAGCCCCAGCGGCAGCCACAAGCCCTGGCGAATCAGCCCGCGGCGGTACAGCACGCCCAGGCCAATGCCCAGCAGGAACTCGTAGACGATGTCGTTGCTGTAGAAGCGGCTGAGCACGCCGAGGCGGCCCAGTACCTCGCTGACCAGCAGCAGCGCCGCCGTCACCAACAGCAGGTGGTGGCGCTGGCGCACCAGGAACGCCAGGCCGAACAACAGGTAGAAGAACATCTCGAAGTTCAGCGTCCAGCCGACATTGAGGGTCGGATACAAGCCGTAGCCACCCGGATTCTCCGCAGGGATGAACAACAGCGACAGCAGCAGGTGCTGCCATTCGAACACCTGGTGCGGCATCCAGCGGCTGGCGACCAGCATCAGCGCTGCCATCAGCAGGGTATAGAACCAGTAGGCGGGCACGATGCGCAGGGCGCGGTTGAGCAGGAACTGTGCGGGCGCGATGTCCTTGTCGCGGGTCGAGAGGTAGATCACCAGGCCACTGATGACGAAGAAGATGTCCACCCCCACCGCGCCGCGGTCGGCGAGCAGTTGGCCGAGGGGGCCGGTGGCGTGGAAGTCGAAGAAGATCTGCATGAAGTGGTGGCAGACCACCACCCAGGCGGCGAATGCCCGGAGAGCCTGAAGCGAATACAGCATGAAAAACCCTGCGTTGACCGGTGCGTTGAGGCTTCGGCAATCAGGCTATGTCATCGCGGGGGTAGGAGCGGCCTTGTGCCGCGAAAGGGCCGCTGCGCGGCCCCAGCAATCTTTGCAGCGTTGCTGGAGGCCCCTGGGGCTGCTTTGCAGCCCTTTCGCGGCACAAGGCCGCTCCTACCCCGGCGATGGCTGCAGAGCCATTTCAACCGAAACCATCCAGCAGTTCCGACCGCAACAGGCCGGGAAAGTCCCGGCCAACCGATCAGAGGTTCTCGTAGCGGTTCATGTCCAGCACCCCCGCCTCCACCGGCTCGGTCTGCTTGATGTAGCTGTTCAGGTCATGGAAGTAGCGCCAGAACTCGGGATGGCTGCGACGCACGCCCCAGCGCATGACGATGCGCTCGAACTTCGCCGTGTCGTCCCGCGCCGCTTCCATGTCCTCGACGAACTCCGGCACATCGGCCACCGGGATGTTGAAGATGAAGTTGGGGTAGCTGCTGAGCACGCCCGGGACCAGGGTCAGGGTGTCCAGCCCCGGCTGGTAGCGGTAGGCCTCGCCGAGCAGGAACGCCACGTTGCTGTGGGCGCGGTTGCGCAGCAGGCTGTAGACCTGGCGCTGACCGCCCTGCCCTTCGATGCGCAGCATGGTCGCCTCGGGCAGCTGGCCGATCACCTTCAGGCCCGCGGCCGGGCGCGACACCAGGCGGCTCAACGACTGCTCGACGTCGCGAAACTCCTGGGACAGCCCGGGTCGCGAGCAATAGGCGCCCTGGCAGCGGTTGATCGGGTCGGGGGCCACGTTCAGGCTGCCGGTGCGCTGCAGCAACTGCAGGCCGAAGTCACGCTTGGGATCGTGCTTGTCCAGCTTCAGCGCGCTCGGGGTGCTGGTGTCGATGTCCTCGTAGTCCATCCACATCTTCACCTTGCCGCTGTTCTGGTACCAGTTGCCGAGGATCTCGCTACGCTTGCCGGCCGGCATCAGGCGCAGGAAGTTGACCTCGGCGCCATTGCGGATCAGGTCGAAGTACAGGCGTGTCTGCAACTGGTGCGAGACGTTGCCGAACACATCGAAGTTCACCGCCAGCTGGTAGTAGGTACGCTCGAACAGCGGGTAGTCGAACAGCCACATCGTCAGCGGCACGTCACCGATCAGGCCCTTGGTTACCGAGGCGCTGTCGAAGTGGCGGAAGATGCTCAGCAGCGCGTTGTCATTGCCCGCCCACAGGGTCGACCAACTCGGCGCCGGCTGCTCGGCATAGGCCTCGCGACGTAGCGCCTCGTACTCGTTGCGTTTGTCGCGGTAGGCGTGCCACAGGCTCAGCACGCTGCCGACGTCGTCGATCTGCCCGGGCATGGCCAGCAGCGGCGTGGCCTCGCCCCGGTACTCGGCATCGGTGATGTACAGGTCGTGGGCCGGCTCCTGGAACAGTGCCCAGAAGTTGTCGCGGATCACGTCGGTGGCGATCTGGCCACGGCATACCGGGCCGCGAATGAAGGTGCGGACGAAGTACTCGGCGTTGTCCAGCATGAACTGGTAGCGGGCCACCGCCGGGATCGCCTCGAAGGTCTCGAACGGGTTGGCGCGGTGGCGCGGGCCGTAGCCGGGCAGCGACGAGGCATGCCAGTCGCCGCTGTAGAACAGCTGCTTGACCCGCTTGAGCTTCTGCGGCCCCATCGGGTAGGTGATGTGGGTCTTGTGGACGATCACCCCCTGCACCGGGATCAGCCGGTAGTAGAAATCGGTGCCTGGCGGGTCGTTGGGGCGACGGGTGGCGATCAGGTCTGCCGGCTGGCCGCTCGGCGTGCGCGAACGCACCCACTGGAAGAAGTGGCCCGGCTCGCCGCCGACGAAGTGGATGTGGGCGAGGAACAGGTGCTCGTACAGCCAGCGGCCGACCAGTGCCTCGGTCGAACCGGGGCGGTTGAGCAGCTCTTCCCAGTCGGCGATCTGCTTTGCCTCGACCGCGCTGGGCTGGATCGGCGTCTTCTCGACCGGAGCGCCAGCCGCCAGCCAGCGCTGCAGGGTCTGGTACTCCTGGTCGGTCAGGCCGGTGACCGCCAGCGGCATGCCCTCTTTGGGGTGGGCGCCGGCGTAGGCGTCGAACTCGTGGGGCAACGGGCACATGTTGTTGCGGTTGAGCCCCAGGACGATCTCCTCGGGCAGCTTGGCATTGGGCGTGAGCGGGGTCTTGTGGCCCAGCTCGAGCATGCGCGCCATCAGCGCGGCCTGGCTGCCCTGCTTGTCCAGCACCGAGTAGAAGCCCTGCTTGCGCCAGCCGGCTTCGTCACGGGCATCGTAGAACAACCGCGTGGTGGGCACCGCCTGGCTGCGCTCGCCCTGGTAGACCGGCACCTTGGAAGCGCCGCGCTCGGCGCCCTCGGCGCTGCCCAGGTTGAGCTGGCAGGCAGCGTCGTTGCAGGCGTGGCAGGCCACGCACTTCTCGGTGAAGATCGGTTGGATATCCCGGGTGTATGAAATCGTCGGGCTCGCTTGGGGGGCCTGCCCGAACGCCGCGCCACTGATGAGCAAGGCGAAGGCGCTGGCAAATATGCGATGCAGCATGTGCCGAAAGTCCTGGTTACTTGAAGCCATCACGATGTGCCTGGCGGGTCCTGAGGTGTTGGGGCGCCGCACCAACATGAAGTAAATTCATGCAAATCGGCGGTACGCCTAAAATCCGTGCAGCTTTGTTATTATTCGGCACCTTCTGATATTCGCCCGACCAGGTAGTTCCTATGTCCGACCGCAGCGCTCGTTACCAAGCACTCCAGAAAGCACTCAAAGAGCGCATCCTGATCCTCGACGGCGGCATGGGTACTATGATCCAGAGTTACCGCCTCGAGGAACACGACTATCGTGGCACGCGCTTCGCCGATTGGCCAAGCGATGTCAAAGGCAACAACGATCTGCTGCTGCTCAGCCGCCCGGATGTCATCGCCGCGATCGAGAAAGCCTACCTGGACGCCGGCGCCGATATCCTCGAGACCAACACCTTCAACGCCACGCAGATTTCCCAGGCCGACTACGGCATGGAAGCGCTGGTGTACGAGCTCAACGTCGAGGGCGCGCGCGTCGCCCGCCAGGTGGCCGACGCCAAGACCCTCGAGACCCCGGACAAGCCGCGCTTCGTCGCCGGCGTGCTCGGCCCGACCAGCCGCACCTGCTCGATCTCCCCCGACGTCAACGACCCAGGCTATCGCAACGTCACCTTCGACGAACTGGTGGAGAACTACATCGAGGCCACCCGTGGCCTGATCGAGGGCGGCGCCGACCTGATCCTGATCGAGACCATCTTTGACACCCTCAATGCCAAGGCGGCGATTTTCGCCGTGCAGCAGGTGTTCGAGGAGGACGACGTCGAACTGCCGATCATGATCTCCGGCACCATCACCGACGCCTCCGGCCGCACCCTGTCGGGCCAGACCACCGAAGCCTTCTGGAACTCGGTACGCCACGCCAAGCCGATCTCCGTCGGCCTGAACTGCGCCCTGGGCGCAAAGGACCTGCGTCCGTATCTGGAAGAGCTGGCGACCAAGGCCGACACCCATGTGTCCGCCCACCCCAACGCCGGCCTACCCAACGCCTTCGGCGAGTACGACGAGACCCCGGCGGAAATGGCCGCGGTGGTCGAGGAGTTCGCCGCCAGCGGCTTCCTCAACATCATCGGCGGCTGCTGCGGCACCACCCCGCCGCACATCCAGGCCATCGCCGAGGCGGTCGCCAAATACAAGCCGCGGGCGATTCCGGACATCCCCAAGGCCTGCCGCCTGTCGGGCCTTGAGCCGTTCACCATCGATCGCCAGTCGCTGTTCGTCAACGTCGGCGAGCGCACCAACATCACCGGTTCCGCCAAGTTCGCCCGGCTGATTCGCGAAGAGAACTACACCGAGGCGCTCGAGGTGGCCCTGCAGCAGGTCGAGGCCGGCGCCCAGGTGATCGACATCAACATGGACGAAGGGATGCTCGACTCCCAGGCCGCCATGGTCCGCTTCCTCAACCTGATCGCCGGCGAGCCGGACATCTCCCGGGTGCCGATCATGATCGACTCCTCCAAGTGGGAGGTGATCGAGGCCGGCCTCAAGTGCATCCAGGGCAAGGGCATCGTCAACTCGATCTCGATGAAGGAAGGCGTCGAGCAGTTCAAGCACCACGCCCGCCTGTGCAAGCGCTACGGCGCCGCCGTGGTGGTGATGGCCTTCGACGAGGTCGGCCAGGCCGACACCGCCGCGCGCAAGCGCGAGATCTGCCAGCGCAGCTACGACATCCTGGTCAACGAGGTGGGCTTCCCGCCGGAAGACATCATTTTCGACCCGAACATCTTCGCCGTCGCCACCGGCATCGAGGAGCACAACAACTACGCGGTAGATTTCATCGAGGCCTGCGCCTATATCCGCGATCACCTGCCGTATGCCCTGAGCTCCGGCGGCGTGTCCAACGTGTCGTTCTCGTTCCGCGGCAACAACCCGGTGCGCGAGGCGATCCACTCGGTGTTCCTCTACCACGCGATCCAGAACGGCCTGACCATGGGTATCGTCAACGCCGGCCAGCTGGAGATCTATGACGAGATCCCGGCGGCATTGCGTGAGAAGGTCGAGGACGTGGTGCTCAACCGCACCCCGCACGGTACCGACGCCCTGCTGGCGATTGCCGACGACTACAAGGGCGGCGGTGCCACCAAGGAAGTCGAGAACGAAGAATGGCGCTCGATGCCGGTGGACAAGCGCCTCGAGCATGCGCTGGTCAAGGGCATCACCGCCTACATCGTCGAAGACACCGAAGAATGCCGCCAGCAGTCGGCGCGCCCCATCGAAGTCATCGAAGGCCCGCTGATGAGCGGCATGAACGTGGTCGGTGACCTGTTCGGCGCCGGCAAGATGTTCCTGCCGCAGGTGGTGAAGTCCGCCCGCGTGATGAAACAGGCCGTGGCCCACCTCATTCCGTTCATCGAGGAAGAGAAAGGCGACAAACCGGAGGCCAAGGGCAAGATCCTCATGGCCACGGTCAAGGGCGACGTGCACGACATCGGCAAGAACATCGTCGGCGTGGTGCTCGGTTGCAACGGCTACGACATCGTCGACATGGGCGTGATGGTCCCGGCCGAGAAGATCCTGCAGACCGCTCGCGAGCAGAAGTGCGACATCATCGGCCTGTCCGGCCTGATCACCCCGTCGCTGGACGAAATGGTCCACGTCGCCCGCGAGATGCAGCGCCAGGACTTCCACCTGCCGCTGATGATCGGTGGCGCCACCACCTCGAAAGCCCACACCGCGGTGAAGATCGAGCCCAAGTATTCCAATGACGCCGTGGTCTATGTCACCGACGCCTCGCGCGCGGTGGGCGTGGCCACCCAGCTGCTGTCCAAGGAGCTCAAGAGCGGCTTCGTCGAGAAGACCCGCCAGGAATACGTCGAGGTGCGCGAGCGCACCGCCAACCGCAGCGCCCGCACCGAACGCCTGAGCTACGCCCAGGCCATCGCCGCCAAGCCGCAGTACGACTGGGCCGGCTACCAGGCCGCGGTGCCCTCCTTCACCGGCGTCAAGGTGCTGGAAGACATCGACCTGCGCACCCTGGCCGAGTACATCGACTGGACGCCGTTCTTCATCTCCTGGGACCTGGCCGGCAAGTTCCCGCGCATCCTCACCGACGAAGTGGTCGGCGAGGCTGCCACGGCGCTGTACAAGGACGCCCGCGAAATGCTCGACAAGCTGATCGACGAGAAGCTGATCAGCGCCCGCGCGGTGTTCGGTTTCTGGCCGGCCAACCAGGTCGAACACGACGACATCGAGGTGTATGGCGGCAACGGTGACACCCTGGCCACCCTCCACCACCTGCGCCAGCAGACTATCAAGCCCGACGGCAAGCCGAACTGGTCGCTGGCCGACTTCGTCGCGCCGAAGGACAGCGGCGTGACCGACTATGTCGGCGGTTTCATCACCACCGCCGGCATCGGCGCCGAGGAAGTGGCCAAGGCCTACCAGGACAAGGGCGACGACTACAGCTCGATCATGGTCAAGGCCCTGGCCGACCGCCTGGCCGAGGCCTGCGCCGAGTGGCTGCACGAGCAGGTGCGCAAGGAGCACTGGGGTTACGCCAAGGACGAGCACCTGGACAACGAGGCGCTGATCAAGGAGCAGTACAGCGGTATCCGCCCGGCCCCCGGCTACCCGGCCTGCCCGGACCACACCGAGAAGGAAACCCTGTTCCGCCTGCTCGATGGCACCGCCATCGGCGAGACCGGCCCGAGCGGCGTGTTCCTCACCGAACACTTCGCCATGTTCCCGGCGGCGGCAGTCAGCGGCTGGTACTTCGCCCACCCGCAGGCGCAGTACTTCGCCGTGGGCAAGGTGGACAAGGACCAGATCGAGCGATACAGCGCGCGCAAGGGCCAGGATGTCAGCGTCAGCGAACGCTGGCTGGCGCCGAACCTGGGCTACGAGGGCTGAATACGGCCCTGCGCTGCCCCCTCTGTGTAGGAGCGGCCTTGCGCCGCGAAAGGGCTGCGTAGCAGCCCCAGGATCTCAGTGTTGATGCAACGATCGCTGGGGCCGCTCTGCGGCCCTTTCGCGGCGCAAGGCCGCTCCTACAGGGAAATGTAAGTCAGCTTTTCCTCCCCCGACACATGCACAAGGACCCCCGCATGTCCCGCAGAATCCTGGTGATCGGCGCCTACGGCAACTTCGGCCGGATCATCTGCCGCCACCTGCAGCAGATGCCCGCCGTGCAACTGGTGATCGCCGGCCGTAACGCCAACAGCCTCGCCCAACTGGCCACCCGACTGAGCGGCAGCGAAAGCTGGTGCGGCGACGCCATGGCCCCCGGCTTCGCCGACGCACTGCGCGCCCTGCGCATTGACTGGGTGATCCACACCGGCGGCCCCTTCCAGGGCCAGCCCTACAGCGTGGCCGAAGCCTGCATCGAGGCTGGCGCCAGCTATTGCGACCTCTCCGACTGCCGGGTGTTCGTCAACGGCATCGAGCGCCTGGACGCCCGCGCCCGCCAGGCCAATGTCGCGCTGCTCAGCGGCTGTAGCTCGGTGCCCAGCCTGTCGTCGGCGATCCTCGACGAGCAGCGCCATCACTTCAGCCGCATAGACCGTATCGAGCACGGCATTTCCTCCTCGGCGAAGATGCCCGGCCTGTCCACCATCGAGGGCGTGCTGGCCTACGCCGGCCGGCCGATCCGCCAGTGGCGCGACGGACGCCCGCACACCGTCGACGGCTGGCTCGGCCTGCAGTTGCGCCACCTGCCCGGCCTGGGCTGGCGCCTGCTGAACAACGTCGATGTGCCGGACATGGACATCTTCGCCGAGCGCTACGGCGCCCGGGACCTGGCGTTCAAGGCCGGCTCCGGGCTCATGGCCGGTGGCCTGGCCAATGCCGCGCTGGCATTGCTGGTCAAGTACGGCCTGGTGCGCGATCCGCTGCCCTGGGCGCGGCGTCTGCATCGCCTGGGCGGCCATTTCGAGCGCTTTGGCGATGGCATGAGTGCGATGTACCTCGATGTCCGCGGCCTGGACATGCAGGGCCAGCCACTGCGCCTGCAGGCCCAGGTCAGCGCCCGCGACGACAAGGGCCCGGAAATTCCCAGCTGCGCGGCGGTGGCGCTGATGGCCAGGGTCATCGAGGGCTACACCCCAGCCCCGGGCGCCCGCCCCTGCGTCGGCGAGATCAGTGTCGAGCAGTACCTGGCGGCCATCGGCGAACCGGACAAGGTGCGCTACAGCGTCAGCTTCCAGCACGGGCGAGGCTGAGATGAGCTACCTGCTGCTCAAGTACCTGCATGTGATCGCTGCCGTATTCCTGTTCGGTTTCGGCATGGGCTCGTACCTGTACCTGATCGCCGCGAACCGCAGCCGCGATCCACGGGTGATCGCCGCCGTGGCCAGGATGGTGGTGCGCTTCGATGCCTGGATCACCACACCCGCCGGCGTCCTGCAACTGCTGACCGGCTACGCCATGGTCAGCATGACCGGCATGCCGTGGTCCACGGGCTGGCTGCGTGGCGCACTGCTGATCTTTTTCACGGTGGGCGCCCTGTGGCTGCCGGTGCTGCTGTTGCAGACGCGCATGCAGCGCCTCGCGGCCCAGGCGGTCGAGCATGGCACCGCGCTGGGTGAGGACTATCAGCGGCTGTACCGCCCCTGGCTGTGGATGGGGGTGGCGGGGTTTGCCGGTATGTTCCTGATCGTGCTTGTGATGATCACCAAGCAGGCACCGTGGCAATGGCTCTGAACCAGGGAAGAAAAAAATTCTAAATACATAGCGAAAAAGAATAGAATTTTTTTCGAAAATCGCCCTGGAACGGGAAAAAGAAAAAACATTCATATCGGCAGTTGCCTAGGATGATGTCCATGGATGCCGACAGGCGGCGTCCACGCACGGACCCGCCCGCGATCATGCCCAGCACCCCGCTCTACTTCGATTACGCCGCCACCACTCCGGTCGATGACCGGGTCATTGCCGCCATGCTCACCTGCCTGGGACGCGAGGCGAACTTCGGCAACCCCGCCTCCAGTGGCCACGCCCACGGCCAGGCGGCCCGCGAGGCCGTCGAACAGGCCCGCCAGCAGGTGGCCATGCAGGTGGGCGCACAGCCCGACGATCTGGTCTGGACCTCCGGCGCCACCGAATCCAACAACCTGGCGCTCAAGGGCGTCGCCCAGGGCTTCGCGCAGCCGGGGCACCTGCTGACCAGCCAGCTCGAACACAAGGCCATCCTCGACACCGCCGCCGAACTGGAGCGCCAGGGCTGGACAGTGACCCGCCTGGCGCCCGACGCCCATGGCCTGATCCAGGCCGAAGCCGTGCAGGCCGCCTTGCGCCCGGACACGCGCCTGGTGTCGCTGATGGCGGTGAACAATGAACTGGGCACGGTGACTGACTTCGCCCGTATCGGCCAGCTGGTCCGCGAGCATGGCGCGCTGCTGCATGTGGACGCGGCCCAGGCCGTGGGCAAGGTCCGCATCGACCTGGCGCACCAGGCCGTCGACCTGATGTCGTTCTCGGCGCACAAGGTCTACGGCCCCAAGGGCATCGGCGCCCTCTACGTCGGCCCTCACGCTCGCCCGGTCATGCGTGCGCAGATGCACGGTGGCGGCCATGAACGCGGCCTGCGTTCCGGCACCCTGGCCACCCACCAGATCGTCGGCATGGGCAGCGCCTTCGACTTGGCCGGCCAGCCCGGCGAGACGGAGTACCAGCGCCTGGAACAGCTCGCCCGGCGCCTGCGCGACGGCCTGCTGGCCTTGCCCGGAGTGACGCTCAATGGCTGCGCGATGCAGCGTATTCCCCACACCCTCAACCTGCGCATCGACGCCAAGGGTTTCAACAGCCTGGCCCTGGCCGGCGAGCTGGCGCTGTCCACCACCTCGGCCTGCAACTCGGCGAGCAACGCGGCGTCCCATGTGCTGCTGGCTCTTGGCCTCGACGAGCACCAGGCGCGCAACAGCGTGCGTCTGAGCCTCGGACGCTACACCAGCGAAGCGGACGTGGACACGGCGCTGGCGGTATTCGGCCGGGTTGTCGGAGCAGCAGCGGTGGCACTCTGGTAAGACACGCTGCAATCCCTGCAGGTCAAAATGGTGCCGGTGATACAGTCTCCACGTTGACCGCAGGGTCACAACCTTCTTCTGTACCTTGAAGCAATAGCGCGCCAACAACGATCGCACTTTTTCGCCGAGCAGCGGTCTACTCCCTCTTTTGCCAACCGCATTCGACTGCCAAGGCCCGCCTTTTCACACTGCACATGGCCGGGCCAAAAGCCTTGCCGTTGTGTAGGATGGGCAGCGCAGATCCAGACGCTGCCAGTTACAGGGAGATCCACATGCGCGTCCCATCCGTTGCCTGCCTCGTCGGCCTGACGCTGGGCCTGCTCGCCGCTACCAGCGCCCAGGCCTTCACCGGTGAAGAGGCGCAACTGATCGATACGATCAACGTCTACCGCAGTCAGGCCCAGCGCTGTGGTGGCGAAGCCTCGCTGGAATTGCCACCGCTCAACAGCGACACCCGCCTGGCGCTGTCGCCCGAAGGCACCCGCGACCTGCAGCAGGCCATGACCCGCGCCGCCTACCCGATGGTCAACGTCCAGGCCATCAGCCTGTCCGGCCCACGGGACGCCCAGGCAGCGATGAAGGCCATCGAGGAGAGCTTCTGCCAGGTGGTGCTCGACCCGCAGTTCGTCGACATCGGCGTCAGCCAGGAGGGCCGCGACTGGCGCATTGTCCTGGCCCGACCGCTGCTCAGCGCTCGCCTGGGTGACTGGCAGGCCGAAGGGCAGAAGCTGCTGCAGGAGATCAACGCCGCGCGCAACCTGCCCCGCCAGTGCGGCGGCCAGCCCTACCCCGCCGCCCCGGCGCTGGCCTGGAGCACCACCCTGGCGGGCGTCGCCGCCAACCACACCCGGGCCATGGCCAACCAGAACTTCTTCGACCATCTCGACCGCGAGGGCCGCACCCCAGGTGATCGGGCGGAGCTGGCCGGCTACCTGTACCGGCAGATCGGCGAGAACATCGCCGCCGGGCGCGACACCGCGCGCAAGGTGGTCGACGGCTGGCTGGCCAGCCCAGGGCACTGCGCCACGCTGATGAACCCGGACTTCCGCGAGCTGGGGGCGGCGTATGCGGTGGACCCGAAGAGCGATGCCGGGATCTACTGGACGGGGTTGTTCGGTACGCCGCAGTAAACCCTGCCAGGCACCGTCCCTGTAGGAGCGGCCTTGTGCCGCGAAAGGGCCGCAAAGCGGCCCCGACAATTTCAGCGTTTCCCCGAGACAGGGGCTGCTGCGCAGCCCTTTCGCGGCACAAGGCCGCTCCTACAGGGACGGCGCATGGCCCGAGTTGCGCAACGCCAGCGCCGTGCAACCAAACCGCCGCCGCACCCACTTGCCCAGGTAGCTGGCATCCCCCATCCCCACTTCATCGGCGATCTGCGCCAGGCTGTGGCTGGAGTTGAGCAAGCGCCAGCGCGCCTGCTGCAGGCGCAGTTCCTGCCACCAGGCCTTGGCGCTCATGCCATGGCAGGCCTGGAACTGGCGGTCGAGCTGGCGCCGGCTGATGCCCAGCTCTGCCGCCAACGCCTCCACTGGCATCTGCGTCGCCAGGTGGTGGCGCATCAGCGCCGTGGCCCGCCGCACCTGGCGCCCCTGCCCGGCACCGGCCTCCAGCGAACGCAAGGCATGGAGGCTATCGCGGCTCTCGTCCACCAGCATGTCGGCCAGGCCCTTGAGCGCCCGGGTGCGACCACTGGCGCGGGCAATCAATTCCACCGCCAGGTCGATGGCTGCCGTGCCGCCGGCACAGGTGATGCGGCCACCGTCGAAGCAGAACAGCTGCCCGCTCAGCAGGCGCACGCGGGGAAAGGCCAGGCGAAACTCCGCCTCATGGCGCCAGTGCACCACTACCTGGTGACCCTCCAGCAGGCCACAGGCGGCCAGCAGGAAAGCCGCGTTGTCAACGCACACCAGCTTCACCCCGGCCTTGGTCGCCTGCTTCAAAAGAGCCCTGTAGCGCGGCGCCAAAGCCGCCGTGGCACTGGCGTTGCGCCCGCCGAACAGCACCAGGTGGTCGTAGTCGCCCCAGCGGATGTCCGCAGGCGCCGCCTCGACCTGAACACTCGCCGCGCTGCTTGAAACCACGGGCTCCCGGTCCAGCCCGAGCACGGTCCAGCGGCAATAGCGCTGGCGGCTGTAGTCCTCGTCGTCGGCGGAAAAGCGCAGCTTGTCGAGGAACGCGCCGAACGGCAGCAGGGCGAACTCCGGTAACGGCAGGATCAGCAGGCGCAGGTCGGGTGTCATTGAGGTATGTCCAGATATAACCATTCAATGGCCAGATACTACCCTGTATTCCCACTGCCCTGCCCTACACTGACGCCCTGCACATAAACAAGGCTCCCCCATGGCACTCGACACCTGGCTCATCTACCTGCTCGCCAGCATCGGCCTGTCGCTGACCCCAGGTCCGAACAGCCTGCTGGCCCTGACCCATGGCGCGCTGTACGGCGCCCGCCGCACGCTGTTCACCATCCTCGGCGGGGTGCTGGGCTTCAGTCTCCTGATCGCCCTGACCATGTTCGGCCTGAGCGCCCTGTTGCAGGCCTCGGCCTCGGTGCTGACGGTGCTCAAGTGGGTCGGCGGGGCCTACCTGGTCTGGCTGGGGATCCAGCTGTGGCGCACCCCGGCGCTGCACCTGGAGCAACCGCGCGGCAGCGTGGCGCTGAGCAATGCCGGGCTGTTCCGCCAGGGCTGCCTGTCGGCGCTGGCCAACCCCAAGGTGCTGCTGTTCTATGGCGCGTTCCTGCCCCAGTTCATCGATCCGCAGCGCGGCCTGCTGGTGCAGTTCCTGGTGATGGCGGCGACCTTCGCCAGTGTCGAATGCCTGGTGGAGTACCTGCTGGCCCGCCTGGCGTTTCGCATCCGCCCGTGGCTGACCAAGGGCGGACGTGGGTTCAACCGCTGCTGCGGGAGCCTGTTCGCGCTGATCGGCGTGGCCCTGCCGCTGGGACGATAGAAGCCCCAGGGATCAACGCCGGGAAACGACCAGGAACACCACCAGCGCCAGCGCCGGCAATCCCGCGCCCAGCAACGCCACGCCGCTCCAGCCATACTGCGCATACACCCCACTGGCCAGCGCCGAGCCCAGCGCCCCGCCGAGGAAGATGCTGGTCATGTACAAGGCATTGAGCCGGCCACGGCTGGCCGGATCCAGCGCATACACCTCACGCTGGCCGATGACCATGTTCATCTGCACGGCGAAATCCAGCAGTACCCCGGTCAACCCCAGGCCGATCACGCTGGCGCCCGGCGCGCTCAGGCCCAGCAGCAACGCCAGCGGCGCCAGGGCCATCGCCAGCAGCGAAGCGCGTCGCGCATGGCCGGCATCGGCCAGCCGACCGGCCAGCGGCGCCGCCACCGCGCCCACCGCCCCGACCAGGGCAAACAGCGCGATCTGGCTCTGCGACAGGCCGTGCTCGCCGGCCAGCGCCAGTGGCACCGCCGTCCAGTACAGGCTGAACGCCGCGAACATCAGTGCCTGGAACAGTGCCCGCTGGCGCAACACCGGATAACGGCGCAGCAGCACCAGCAACGAGGCCATCAGCCCGGCATAGCTGGCCGTGTGCTCAGGCACCCGGCGCGGCAAGGTCAACGCCAGCAGCAGGATGATCGCCACCATCACCCCGGCGGCACCGACAAACACCGCGCGCCAGCCGAAGTGATCCGCCACCAGGCTCGCCAGCGGCCGTGCCAGCAGGATGCCCAGCAGCAACCCGCCCATGATGTTGCCGACCACCCGGCCACGCTCGCGCTCCGCCG
Organism: Mitsuaria sp. RG; assembly: GCF_028369275.1. NCBI lineage: Bacteria > Pseudomonadati > Pseudomonadota > Betaproteobacteria > Burkholderiales > Sphaerotilaceae > Roseateles > Mitsuaria sp. RG. The sequence continues at coordinate 60,259 of NZ_JAQMYQ010000024.1, read as the reverse complement.
CCAGGTGCGCCGCCAGCGGTATCAGCATCTGCACCGCCACCGAACTGAAGCCGATCAGCAGCGCGTACAGCAGGAACACCTCGCCCTGCCCATGACCGCTGGTGCCGGCCAGCAACAGGCTGCCGGTGGCCAGCACCGCCGTGGCGATCATCAGCCGGCGGTTCTCCAGCAGGTCGGCCAGCGGCACCAGGAACAACAGGCCCAGGGCGTAGCCGATCTGGGTCAGGGACACGATCAGGCTGGCCCGTTCGGCGGGCAGCCCCAGGTCCGGCGCGATCAGGCCGACGATGGGCTGGGCGTAGTAGATGTTGGCGACGATGGCGCCGCAGCAGAACGCCAGTAGCGTCACCAGGGTGCGGCTCAGGCCTGGGGCCGATGCCTGGGCGACGGCGAGGGAGGGATTCATTCGAGGGTACCTCGGCTTGCGAAAGGATGTGCGCGAAGGGTGACGGACAACCGCCCCGGCGAGAATCCATCGCCCGCGCAACGGGCCTTTGCGTGGCGCGCAACACCTCAGCCGGCCAGCAGCCCCTCGCAGAAGGCGACGAACGCCATGACCCGGCGCGAGCCTCGGTGGTTGGGCAGGTACAGAGCGTTGATGCTGGCGCTGGCCGCCCCCGGACTCACCGTCCAGTCGGCGAACAACCTTTGCAGGCGCCCGGCTTCGACATCCTCGCGCACCAGCCAGTCGGCCAGCAGCGCCACGCCGCTACCGGCAATGGCCGCCTCGCGCAGCAGGTCGGCGTTGGCGCTGCGCAACGGGCCGCTGACGTCCAGTTCCAGGCGCTGCTCGCCCAGGCTCAGCCGCCAGGGCCGTGCCGACTGGCCGTAGCGAAAGCGCAGGCAGGCGCACGCGGCCAGTTGCTGCGGTTCGGTAAGCACTGGCTGCTGGCTCAGGTATGCCGGGCTGGCCACCAGCCAGCGCTCGAAACGCCCCAGCGGGCGACACACCAGTTCGTCGCTGGGCGCCGGCTCGCCGAGGCGGATGCTCAGGTCGTAGCGACCATCGAGCAGGTCGTCGAAGCGGTCGCTCAGGTCGATGTCCAGTTCCAGTGCCGGGTGGCGGGCGAGGAACGCGCCCAGGTGCGGAGCGATGACCCGGCGACCGAATTCCACCGGCAGGCACAGGCGCAACACGCCGACCGGTTCCTCGCCGCGGTCGGCGACGCTGGCGTCGGCCTCGGCCAGGGCCTCGAGGATCTCGCGGGCCCGCTGGTAGTAGCTGGCGCCGGCTTCGGTCAGGCTGACCTGGCGGGTCGAGCGGTTGAGCAGGCTGGCCCCCAGCTCCAGTTCCAAGGCGTCGACCTGGCGGGTCACCGAGGAGGTCGCCACCCCCAGCCTGCGCGCAGCGGCGGAAAAGCCGCCGACCTCGGCGGTGGCCATGAACACCTTGAGCGCCAGCAGCTTGTCCATCGTCAATCTTCCATGGGGCAAAGGCCGAAACCTTCCTACAATCACCGGCTGGAATCAACCATGCGCGAGGCGCCCATGCCCGACAACCTGTTTACCGCCCTGCCCCCGCTCGCGCCCGACGCCGACGAGCAGTTCACCGACCTGCTCCGGCGCCAGGGTCTGCGCATCGAGCGCATCGTCTCCAGCGGCCAGGCCAGCCCGCCAGGGTTCTGGTACGACCAGACCGAGGGCGAATGGGTGGTCGTGCTCAGTGGCAGCGCCGGGCTGCGCCTGGAGCATGAGCCGCGCACCCGCGTGCTGCGCCCCGGCGACCATCTGGACATCCCGCCCGGTTGCCGCCACCGCGTGGAGTGGACCGAACTCGGCGTGGCCACGGTATGGCTGGCGGTGTTCTATCAGGGCTGAGCCAAGGCCGCTGCGGCAGGCATCGCCTGCAGGCGATAGAACCGCCACGGCAGCAGCACCGCCGCCACGGCCAGGCCACAGGCGAACCCGACCCACACTCCCACCGCGCCCAGCGCGGAGTGGAAGGCCAGCCAGTAGCTCAGCGGCAACGCCAGCAACCAGTAGCTGATCATGGTCACGCCCACCGGCCAGCGGTAGTCCTGCAGGCCGCGCAAGGCGCCCAGCGCGGTGGACTGCAAGCCATCGGCCACCTGCATGGCCGCGACCACCACGAACATCGGCACGGCGATGGCGATCACCTGCGGGTCGTCGCTCATGACCTCGGCGATGGAGCGGCCGAACAACGCCAACAGCACGGTGGCCACCAGCATCCAGGCGCTCACGCTGGCAAAGGTGGCGCTGCCGATGGCACGGATGCGCGCCGTCTCGCCGCGGCCCTGGGCCTGGCTGATGCGGATGCTCACCGCCGCGGCCATGCCCAGCGGCAGCATGTACAGCAACGCGCCGATCGATTGCACCACCTGGTTGGCCGCCAGTGCGGCATTGCCCAGCCAGCCCAGCATCCAGGCGGCGATCACCACCGCGCCGGCTTCGGCGAGATAACCCAGGCCCAGCGGCCAGCCTTCGCCCAGCAGCGTGCGCCAGCTCAGTCGCGCCCCCTGTGGCGCCAGGCGGTAACGCGCCAGCGATGGCGCCAGGCGCCAATAAGCCAGGGCCAGCAACACCGCCAGCGATTCGGCGATCACCCCGGCGATACCCGCGCCCAGCAGGCCCAGCGTCGGCAGGCCGAAATGGCCGTGGATCAACCCGTAGCTCAGCGGAATGTTGAACAGCACCGCGCTCATCACCAGCAGCACGCCCACCCAGGGCCGGCCGATGGCTTCCAGCACATCCTTGAACACCACCGCCAGGCAGTACGGGATCAGGAACACCGCCATGGCCTGCCAGTACGGCGTCAGCAGCGCCACGTCGGGCAGCGGCACGCCCAGCCATTGCACCAATGGCAGGCAGGCCAGCATCGCCAGGCAGCCGAGGATGCCCACCAGCAGCCCATAGCCCAGCCCGGCGCGCAGGGTGCGCGCCACGGTGCCGGGGTCGTCGGCGCCGAAGGCATGGCCGACGCGCACGCTGAGGGTGGCAAGCATGCCGTAGAGCCCGGCATGGAAGATCAGCCCGGCGCTGCTGGTCAGCGCGACACAGGCCAGCACCACGGTGCCCAGCGAGGCCAGCAGCACGGTATCGGTCAGGCTGATCAACTCGGCCGCCGACAGGCCCAGCACCAGCGGCAGCGCCAGGCGCAACAGACCGGGCAGCTCACCCAGCCAGGCAATGTTCTTGCGTGAAACAAGGGCAGTCACGGTAGTAACCTCCAATTGACATACGCCGCGTATGCTAATGCCATTTATTGACATACGCAACGTATGCTAATTTGCAGCCATCGCTTTTCACCCGGAGCCCTCCATGCCCACCCCTCGCCGCAGCCGCGCCGCCATGAGCGCGGATACCATCGAACGGCTGATCGCCGTCGCCCGCCGCCAGTTCGCCGAAAAGGGCTTTGCCGCCGTGGTGATGGACGAACTGTGCGCCGAAGCCGACCTCACCCGGGGCGCCCTGCACCACCATTTCGGCGGCAAGGCCGGGCTGTTCACCGCCGTGGTGGAGCACCTGCTCGAGGAGATCAACCAGGCGCTCGACGCCCGCTACGCCACCCACGACGACCCATGGGAGGGCTATATCGACACCTGCCTGTACTACTACGACCTGCTGCACGAGCCGGCCCTGCGGCGCATCCTGCTGCAGGACGCCCCCGGGGTACTCGGCCCGCGCCTGCGCGAACTGGAGGAAGCCAGCTACATCGGGCCCATGGCCCAGGGGCTGGTGGAGTTGCAGCAGGCCGGCAGGCTGCGCGCCTTCGACGCCGTGGCCATGGCGCACCTGATCAACGGCGCGATGGGCGACAGCGGCATGTGGGTGATCGCCCAGGACGATCCGCAGGCGGCGGCGGAACGGGTGAAGGGGGCGTTGCGCTGTTTGATGGAGGGGTTGCAGGTCTGAATGGCTACGCCCACCTGTAGGAGCGGCCTCGTGCCGCGAAAGGGCTGCGCAGCGGCCCCAGGATTTCAGGACTGAGCAAAGATCGCCGGGGCCGCTTTGCGGCCCTTTCGCGGCACAAGGCCGCTCCTACACGGGAGGATTACGGCCTATAGAAATTTTGCTCGCCGCAAAATGTACTAACTTGTTAATTAGCTTGCTAAGGGCTTAAACTTCTCGCATTCCACCTGCGAGATCCCTGGCATGAAAGACTCACCCCGCGCCTCCGGCGCCTCAACCTTCATCCTGGTCGGCCTGGGCGTCGTCATCGCCCTGCTCGGCCTGCTCCTGGCTGCCGGCGGCGTCAAGCTGGCCGGCCTGGGCGGCTCCTGGTACTTCCTGGGCGGCGGCCTGGCCATGGCCATTGCCGGCATCCTCATCGCCCGTCGCAAGCCCGCTGGCGCCTGGCTCTATGCGCTGTTCCTCGCCGGTACCGCGATCTGGGCCGTGGCCGACGCCGGGTTGGTGTTCTGGCCGCTGTTCTCGCGGCTGTTCATGTTCGCCACCATCGGCCTGGTGGTAGTGCTGGTGTATCCGCAACTGGTCCGGCGCCCAGCGCGTGGCGCCTACGGCATCGCCGGTCTGCTGGGCGTGGCGCTGGCGATCGCCGCCGGCAACATGTTCGTCGCCCACCCCAGCGTCGCTCCTACCAGCAAGGGCCCGGGCCTGACGCCAGTGGAACCCGGCCAGCAACAGAAGGACTGGGCCCACTACGGCAACACCGAGGGCGGCAGCCGCTTCGCCGCGCTGGACCAGATCAACCGTGGCAACGTCGACCAGCTCAAGGTGGCCTGGACCTACCACACCGGTGACGTCGCCCTCAGCGACGGCAACGGCGCCGAAGACCAGCTCACGCCGCTGCAGGTGGGCGACAAGGTGTTCATCTGCACCCCGCACAACAACCTGATCGCCCTCGACGCCGACACCGGCAAGGAGCTGTGGAAGAACGCCATCAACGCCCAGTCCAAGGTCTGGCAGCGCTGCCGCGGCCTGGCCTACTTCGACGCCAGCGCGCCGATCGCCCAACCGACCCGGCCCGACAGCACGCCGGTCAGCGTGAGCAGCGTGCCGGCCGGCGCCAACTGCCAGCGCCGCCTGCTGACCAACACCATCGATGCCCGCCTGATCGCAGTCGATGCCGACACCGGCGCGTTCTGCGAAGGCTTCGGCGACAACGGCCAGGTCGACCTCAAGGCCGGCCTGGGCAACGTGCCGGACTCGTACTACCAGCTGTCCTCGGCGCCGTTGATGGCCGGTACCACCGTGGTGGTCGGCGGCCGCGTCGCCGACAACGTCCAGACCGACATGCCCGGCGGCGTGATCCGTGGCTTCGATGTGATCACCGGCGCCCAGCGCTGGGCCTTCGACCCGGGCAACCCGCAGGACCGCGACGCCCCGCAAGGCGACCGGACCTACGTGCGCAGCACGCCCAACAGCTGGGCGCCGATGTCGTACGACCCGGCGATGAACACCCTGTTCCTGCCGATGGGCTCCTCGTCCACCGACATCTACGGCGTCGAACGCAACAAGCTTGATCACACCTACGGCGCCTCGGTGCTGGCCCTGGACGCCACCACCGGCAACGAAAAGTGGGTGTACCAGACCGTGCACAACGATCTCTGGGACTTCGACCTGCCGATGCAGCCGAGCCTGATCGACTTCACCAAGGATGACGGCAGCACCGTGCCCGCCGTGGTGATCGGCACCAAGGCCGGGCAGATCTACGTGCTCGATCGCGCCACCGGCAAGCCGCTGACCCAGGTCGACGAAGTACCGGTAAAACCGGGCAACATCCCCAACGAGCCGTATTCGCCGACCCAGCCGAAGTCGGTGGGCATGCCGCAGATCGGCGCGCAGACCCTGACCGAGTCGGACATGTGGGGCGCCACCCCGTACGACCAGCTGCTGTGCCGCATCGACTTCAAGAAGATGCGCTATGACGGCCTGTACACCGCGCCGGGCACCGACCTGTCGCTGAGCTTCCCGGGTTCGCTGGGCGGCATGAACTGGGGCAGCCTCTCCACCGACCCGGTGCATGGCTTCATCTTCGTCAATGACATGCGCCTGGGCCTGTGGATCCAGATGATCCCTTCGCAGAACACGGGTGCGGCAGCGGGCGGCGGCGAGGCGCTGAACACCGGCATGGGCGCGGTGCCGCTCAAGGGCACACCGTATGCGGTGAACAAGAACCGCTTCCTGTCGGTGGCCGGTATCCCGTGCCAGGCGCCGCCATTCGGCACCCTCACCGCCATCGACATGAAGACCCGGCAGATCGCCTGGCAGGTACCGGTCGGCACTGTCGAGGACACCGGCCCCCTGGGCATCCGCATGCACCTGCCGATCAAGATCGGCCTGCCGACCCTGGGCGGCACCCTGTCCACCCAGGGCGGCCTGGTGTTCATCGCCGGCACCCAGGACTTCTACCTGCGCGCCTACGACAGCGGCAACGGCAACGAGATCTGGAAGGCCCGCCTGCCGGTCGGCAGCCAGGGCGGCCCGATGACCTATGTGTCGCCGAAGACCGGCAAGCAGTACGTGGTGATCACCGCCGGCGGCGCACGCCAGTCGACCGATCGTGGCGACTACGTGATGGCGTACGCCCTGCCCTGAACCGCGTCGCCCTCTTCGCGGGTAAACCCGCTCCCACAGGACTTTCACTGGACTGCAACTTGTGCGGTCCCTGTGGGAGCGGGTTTACCCGCGAAGGGGCCCTATACACAACCCGAGATTACGCAATGCCCCGTGCTTTTCGTTTCACTCCCTTCTTTCTCTTGCTGACCAGCACCGCGTCTCTCGCCGACGACAACACCCTGACCGGCGACTGGGGCGGCCTGCGCCACCGGCTCGCGGCAGACGGCATCAGCTTCACCGGCGACTACAGCGGCGAGACCGCCTACAACGCCCATGGCGGCCTGCACCGCTCGGCCCGCTACTCGCAGAACCTCAAGCTGGGCGTGCAGTTCGACCTGTCGAAGCTGTACGGCCTGGACAACGGCGGCAAGGTCCAGCTGACCATCAACGACCGGCGCGGTAACAGCGCCTCGGAGGACCTGGTGGGCAACCGCCTGCCGATCCAGGAAAACTACGGCGGCCTCTACACCCGCCTGACCGAACTCAGCTACGAGCGCAACCTGTCGCCCGCGCTGAACCTCAAGCTTGGCTACATGGCCATGGGCAACGACCTCGGCGGCCTGGACAGCGGCATCCTGTGCAACTTCATGAACGCCGGCTTCTGCGGTCACCCGCTGAACATGTCCGGCGGCAGCGGCTGGACCAACTACCCCAACGCCCACCTCGGCGTACGCTTGAAATATGACCTGACGCCCGACTGGCAACTGCGGGTGGCGGCGTTCAACGTCGACCCCGAGAGCAACGGCAATTCCAGCCGCGCCTGGCACCTGGGGCCCAAGCACACCACCGGCACCGTGGTCCCTGTGGAACTGGTGTACAAGCTGCGCGGCGAACTGCCGGGCGAGTACAAGCTCGGTTACTACTACGACAGCTCGAACGCGAAGCGCATCGGCAGCAGCGAGGAAGTCGCCGGTCGTGGTGGGCATTACCTGCTGGTCGACCAGGCCGTGTGGAACGACCCGGTATCGCCCGGGCGCAGCCTGCATGCCTTCGGCCAGTACTCGGCGTCGAGCAAGGCCGCCTCGCCGTTCACCAGGTGGTATGGCGCAGGCGTGGTGCTGTACAAGCCGTTCGCAAGCCGGCCACGGGATACCGTCGCGCTGGGGTATGGCCGCGCGGTGCCGAACCCGCGTAGCCGCGATGTGCTGGAAGATGCGGCCGTCGATGCCGGGCAGCCCGTCCCCAACCTCGACAGCGCCGAGCAGCTGGTCGAGCTGAGCTATGGCTACCAGGCCACCGCGTGGCTGAACCTGCGGCCGGATGTGCAGTACATCGTCGAGCCGGGGGCGTTTTCCGGGAAGGACATCGACAACGCGCTGGTGTTCGGCTTGCAGGTCAAGGCGACGTTCTGAAACCAAGCCTGGCGTGACCTATAGGAGCGGCCTTGTGCCGCGAAAGGGCTGCGCAGCAGCCCCTGGGTTTTAGCGTTAAAGCATCAATCGCCGGGGCTGCCATGCAGCCCGTTCGCGGCGCAAGGCCGCTCCTACAGGTCGGCGTTGGCGCGCATAGCTTTTTCCTGCCCAGCAACCACATATTTACTAATTTCCCCGCCCCGCCCCCTGTCCCAGTATCTGGCGCAACTACAACAACAAAGAGCGGGGAAACTGTCATGAGTGCAAGTGCGTCCGTGCCTGCCAGCGTGCAGCACGATCAAGCCGGCTTTCGCCGGGTCCTGGGGCTGGGATCGCTGCTGGCGGTGGCCGTGGGCCTGGTGGTGTCGCAAGGGGTGATGGTGATGATGCTGCAGGGGGTCGGCGCCGCCGGCCTGGGCTTCATCGTGCCGTTGGGGCTGGCCTACCTGCTGGCCCTGAGCTACGCCTTTTCCTTCTCCGAGCTGGCCCTGCTGGTGCCGCGCGCCGGCAGCCTGTCGAGCTACACCGAAGTGGCGCTGGGGCACTTCCCGGCGATCCTGGCGACCTTTTCCGGCTACGTGGTGGTGGCCATGTTCGCCCTGTCGGCCGAGCTGCTGTTGCTCGACCTGATCATCGGCAAGGTCTACCCCGGGGTGTTCCCGCAGTACTCGGTGGCCTTCGGCGTGCTCGCCCTGTTCACCGGCCTCAACCTGATGGGCATCGACATCTTCGCCAAGCTGCAGAGCGCCATGGCCGTGGTCATGGTGATCGTACTGCTGATCCTCGGCGTCGCCGCGATCAGCGAAGGGCATGCCGAGGGGGTCACCACCACCCTGCTGCAGGGCGACTGGAACCCCATGGGCGCCGGGGTGCTGGCCCTGACCGCCATGGCCGTGTGGGGTTTCGTCGGCGCCGAGTTCGTCTGCTCGCTGGTGGAGGAAACCCGCAAGCCCGAACGCAACATCCCGCGCTCGATGATCATCGGCCTGACCGTGATCTTCGCCACCATCGGCCTGTACGGCCTGGGCGCGCTGTTCCTGGTACCCCGCGAAGCCCTGAGCAACGATGCCCTGCCCCACTACCTGTTCGCCACCACGGTGTTCGGCAAGACCGGCGAGGTGTTCCTGGTGATCGCCGCGGTGACCGCCACCTGCAGCACCCTCAACACATCGCTGGCGGCCATTCCGCGCATGCTCTACGGCATGGCCTGCAACGGCCAGGCGTTCCCCCAGTTCAAGCAGCTCAGCCCGCGGGCGCGCACGCCCTGGGTGGCCGTGCTGTTCGTCGCGGCGATCACCGGCCTGCCGATCCTGCTGATGGGCCAGGACGCCGCGGCAATCAACCTGTTGCTGCTGGCCGCCGCGCTGGCCTGGCTGCTGGCGTACATCATCGTGCACCTGGATGTGATCGCCTTGCGGCTGCGCTACCCACATCTGGCGAGGCCATTCCGCACACCGTTCTACCCACTGCCGCAGCTGTTCGGTATCGGCGGGATGCTGTACGCGATCTGGCATGCCTCCCCCAGCCCGGAAATGAACCTGAAGGTCTTCGGTACGGCGGGAGTGGTACTGGCGGTGGTGTCGCTGATTGCCGTCGTGTGGATCAAGGGCGTGATGAAGAAACCGTTGTTCAGGCCTGAGCCGCTATAACCTTGTCGCGGGGCCAGCCCGCTCCCACAGATGCCTGCGCAACCTGTGGGAGCCGGCTGGCTCCGCGATTGTCATGCCTGCTTCAGATGATCCACCAACCGCCGCAACATCGCATCGCATCCCTGCAACTGCTCGACACTGACAAACTCGTCGGGCTTGTGCCCCTGGTCCATGCTCCCGGGCCCGCAGACCACCGTGGGGATACCCGCCTGATCGAATAGGCCTCCCTCGGTGCCAAAGGCCACAGTACCGAAATCGTCCGAACCGCTGAGCAACGCCACCAGTTGTGCAGCCTCGCTCTCGGCTGGCGTGGCCAGGCCCGGGTAGGCGCTCAGGGCGCGCAGGCGAATATCGCTGGCGCCACTGACGGCATGCATGCGCGGCAGCAGCTCGGCCTCGGCGTAGGTCTGCAGACGGTCGGCCACGGCCTGGGCCTCGAAGCCGGGCAAGGCGCGCACTTCGAAGTCGAACTCGCACTCCTCGGGGACGATATTCAGCGCCCGGCCGCCCTTGATCACCCCGGTCTGCACCGTGGAGAACGGCGGGTCGAAGCGCTCGTCGTGATGCTCGGGACGCGCCAGCTCGTCACCGATCTCGCCCAGCTTGCCGATCAGCCGCGCCGCGTACTCGATGGCATTGACGCCGTAGGGCGCATAGGCCGAGTGGCAGGCGGCGCCATGCACCTGGCAGCGCATGGCCAGCTTGCCCTTGTGGCCGAGCACCGGCTTGAGCTCGGTGGGTTCGCCGATCAGGCACAGCCGCGGCTTGTGCGGACGCTGCGCCAGGGCGGCGAGCATCGAGCGAACCCCCAGGCAACCCACTTCTTCGTCATAGGAAAAAGCCAGGTGCACCGGCAGCTTCAGCGGCTGGGCGAGAAACGCCGGCACCGCCGCCAGCACCGAGGCGATGAAGCCCTTCATGTCGGCCGTGCCACGGCCGTACAGGCGTCCTTCGCGCTCGGTGAGCAGGAACGGTTCGACGGTCCAGGCCTGGCCCTCCACCGGTACCACATCGGTGTGCCCGGAGAGCACCACGCCGCCACGGTCGGCGGGGCCGATGGTGGCGAACAGATTGGCCTTGGTGCCCGCCTCGTTGTGGAACAGCTCGCTGGCAACGCCAAGTCCGGCCAGGTAATCGCGGATGAAGGCGATCAGCTCGAGATTGGAATCGCGGCTGACCGTGGCAAACCCGACCAAGCGCTCCAGCAGCGCACGGCTGGAAACCTCATTCATCGCCCGGCACTCCATAGCTCGGCGCGGCGGTCGGGTTCAGGGCGCGGGTCACATAGTCCTGCATCTGCGGGCGGTAGGCCTGCCAGAGGCTGTCCAGTTCACCGATGGGATCGTGCTCGGCCCAGTCCACGCGCAGGTCCACCAAGGGCCAGGTCAGCTCTCCGGCGATCTTCAACGCCGCCGAGTGCACCGGCCCCGCCTCGCCACCGGCAGCCATGGCCGCGTGCATCGCCGCCAGCAGGCGGTCGGCCAGGTGGCCGCCGGCCTGCTCGAACGCCGTCACCATGGCCTCGATCACCGCCCGCGACGACAACAGGTTGCCGGCCGCGGCGCATTGCTCGCCGGCCACGGCGTTGTGCACGCCCAGGGCCTCCTTGCCGGTGAACAGCGCCACCTGGCCCTGGCTGTCGATCACCGTGACCTGGCGATACTCGCTCCAGCCATTGGCGCTCAGCACCCGGTCCAGCGCCGCTGCGGGCGGCAACTGACCCTGTTCGAGGGCGTCGAGGATCTGCGGACCGAGGGCCGGCAGGGTGATGTTCTGGGTCGACACCGCCCCGACCCCGGCACGTACCCACGGGCAGCGGGCGCCAACGGCGATGCTCGAAGAACTGATGGCGATGCCGACCTGGCCGGTTTCCTGGCAGCGGCCGATGATGGAGAAGGTCATGGTGCAGCTCCTGTGTTGAGGTTACCGGCATTCTCGGTGGGCCCCGGGAGCTGCGAAACCAACATTTTCCTCGGTACTGGGCAGGAAAAAACTAAGGCGCCTGCGAATGCATTCTGTGTAGGAGCGGCCTTGCCGAGGCGTCGGACCGGCCGGAAAGGGCTGCGCAGCAGCCCCTGGATTTGTGCCCACCTCAAGATTGCCGGGGCTGCTCTGCAGCCCTTTCGCGGCGCAAGGCCGCTCCTACAAGATCCTGCGCAACCCTGAACATCCGCGCCACAACACAGGCCTTCGCCAATTTATCGGCAAGCCCCAGCTAAATACTATTTTCGCGATTTCCCGCCCATCCCTAGTCTGGCCCCAGGCAAAGGCGGTCCCCACCGACCTGAACAAGAACGCCGCTGAAGAAGGGCTGGGACATGACACTGAACAACATCGAAATCGACACCCTCGTGGTCGGCGCCGGCCAGGCCGGCGTGGCCATGAGCGAACACCTGAGCAAGCTCGGCGTGCCGCACCTGGTGCTGGAGCGCAAGCGCATCGCCGAGGCCTGGCGCAGCGGACGCTGGGATTCGCTGGTGGCCAACGGACCGGTCTGGCACGACCGCTTCCCTGGCCTGGAATTCGACCTCGACGCCGACGCCTTCGCCGGCAAGGAGCAGGTCGCCGACTACTTCGAACAGTACGTGCGCAAGTACAACCTGCCGGTACGCACCGGGGTCGAGGTGAGGAAGGTGGTGCGCAACGCCGACCGCCCGGGCTTCACCATCGACACCAACCAGGGCGTGATCCGCGCCAACCGCGTGGTGGCTGCCACCGGCCCGTTCCAGCGCCCGGTGATCCCGGCCATCGCACCCAAGGACGAAAGCCTGCACCAGATCCACTCCGCCGCCTACTACAACCCCGAGCAGTTGCCTGAGGGCGCGGTGCTGGTGGTCGGCGCAGGCTCCTCGGGGGTGCAGATCGCCGAGGAACTGATGCGCGCCGGGCGCCAGGTGTACCTGTCGGTCGGCGCCCATGACCGTCCGCCGCGCAGCTACCGCAACCGCGATTTCTGCTGGTGGCTGGGCGTGCTTGGCGAGTGGGACGCGGAGATCGCCAAGCCCGGCCGCGAGCACGTGACCATCGCCGTGTCCGGCGCCCGCGGCGGCCACACCGTGGACTTCCGCGCTCTCGCCCACCAGGGCATGACCCTGGTCGGCCTGACCCAGTCGTTCGAGGGCGGCGTGGCCCGCTTCCAGGATAACCTGGCCGAGAACATCAACCGCGGCGACGAGAACTACCTGGCCTTGCTGGACGCCGCCGACGCCTATATCGAACGCAACGGCCTGGACCTGCCGGAAGAGCCCGAGGCACGCAAGCGCCTGCCCGACCCGGCCTGCGTCAGCCAGCCCTTGCCGGAACTGGACCTGGCCCAGGCCAACGTCAGGACCATCATCTGGGCCACCGGCTACGGCGTGGACTTCAGCTGGCTGCAGGTGGACACCTTCGACGCCAACGGCAAGCCACAGCACCAGCGCGGCGTGTCGAGGGAGCCGGGCGTGTATTTCCTCGGCCTGCCCTGGCTGTCGCGCCGTGGCTCGTCGTTCATCTGGGGGGTGTGGCACGACGCCAAGCACGTTGCCGGCCATATCGCCACCCAGCGCACCTACCTGGCTTACCGCGACCGCGAGCAGCGCGCGGCGGATGAGCAGCAACCCTCGATCAGCAACGTCAGCACTTTCGGAGCCCTCTGATGCCTACCCACACTCGCATCCGCATGTTCAACACCAAGGCCACCTACCCCAACCAGACTCTGGATAACGACCTGTGCCAGGCGGTGCGCGCCGGCAACACCATCTATGTGCGCGGGCAGGTCGGGACAGACTTCGAAGGCCGGCTGGTGGGGCTGGGCGATCCGCAGGCCCAGGCCGAGCAGGCGATGAAGAACGTCAAGCAGCTGCTCGAAGAAGCGGGCTCGGACCTGTCGCACATCGTCAAGACCACCACCTACATCACCGACCCGCGCTTCCGCGAGCCGGTGTACAAGGAAGTGGGCAAATGGCTCAAGGGGGTGTTCCCGATTTCCACCGGGCTGGTGGTGGCAGGGTTGGCCCAGGCTGAGTGGTTGATGGAGATCGATGTGATCGCGGTGGTGCCGGATCAGGCTTGATCACGAGCAGTACATGAGGCCGCGTTGCGGCCTCATTGAGCCTGCCAGCCGCAAGAAGAGGGCCGAAAATGGCACCTGATAATTTTGCCAGTTCCAGTATCGAGCTTCGACGCCTAAATTATCTTGCACAGCCCCTAATCAGGTAACCCCATGCCGACCGCTACAATCTTATTGGCGGCAGATAGGCCAAGGTCCATTCTGTGGTGCAGCGAAGACCAGCAATCTCATGCATTCACCTACACCGCTTATGGGTATTCAGGGCCTGTCGGCGTATCAAGCGCTGCACTCGGTTTCAATGGCCAGCATTGCGACTCATTGACTGGACTCTACTTTCTCGGTAATGGCTACCGGGTGTTCAGCCCTGTGCTAATGCGCTTTCTCTCAACCGACTCGCTGAGTCCGTTCGGGGCGGGTGGAGTGAATGCTTATAGCTATTGCACCGGAGACCCCGTCAACAAGGTCGATCCTTCCGGCCATCGCTTCCTGAAAGTGATTCGTATGGAGCCAGACATATTCACATCAATCGTCAATCATCTTGAATTCCCTGACCTATTTGCTCTTTCGAAAACCTCATCTGAGATAGCCCAGCTGACTGCCCCCAGACTCACCGCACACATAAAGCAGTTACCAGCTCGCGCCAGAGATATAGTGTTCAAGACTGGCGGTGCTTCAGGCATAACAGCTTCGCAAAAAGCAAAACTTGAGATCCCTCCGCTCCCTTTCTTTAACGACATTAAGCGGATCGAACGGCTTGGTGGCGCCAAGAGAATGCTGAAAGAGATACGAGATGCAAGATGGGCCCGTTCGAACGAGCCAATCTCTTCAAACGATTCGACACCTTACGGTTCGGATTCAGAGGATGAGATGCAGCGTGTCAACGAGGGAATCGAAAGAGCCATCTACGGTCCGCAACTCTGAACCTTTACCAGAGGGTTGGCCCAGGCCAAGTGGCTGATAGAGTTTGATGTGATCGCGGTGGTGCCGGATCAGGAGTGACGCGCAAAAATAATCGCGGGGCAAGCCCGCTCCCACGCTTTGAGTCATTGTGGACTCAATGCGTGGGAGCGGCGGTGCGCCGATGCGACTTGCCCCGCGATGGCTACTATCGAACGACGCCACCAACCTGCCCAAACCGCCCGGCCTGGAAATCATCGAACGACTCGGCGATTTCCGCCTGACTGTTCATCACGAACGGCCCGTAGCCAACAATCGGCTCGTCGATCGGCTCGCCGCTGAGCAGCAGCACGCTGACCTCTTCCAGCGCCTCGAGGCGCACATCGCTGCCATCGCGCTCCAGCAGCACCAGGCTGGCCGGGCCGGCCTCGCGCTCGTCGTTGACCCGCAGGTTGCCGCGCAGCACCACCAGCGCGGCATTGCGCCCGGCGGCCAAGGGCAGTTGCAACGTGGCACCGGCCTTCAGCCGCAGGTCCCAGACGTCCATCTCGGTGAAGGTGCGCGCCGGTCCCTGATGATCCAGGTAACGTCCGGCGATCACCCGCAGGTTGCCCGCCTCGCCTGCCAGCGCCACCACGGGAATGTCGTTGGCCAGCAGCGTCTGGTAGCCCGCCGCGGCACGCTTGTCCTTGGCCGGCAGGTTGACCCACAGCTGCACCATTTCCAGGGTACCGCCACTACGGGCAAAGGCCGGGGAATGGAACTCCTCGTGGATGATGCCGCCCGCGGCGGTCATCCATTGCACGTCACCCGGCCCGATCAAACCGCCGGCGCCGGTGGAGTCACGGTGCTCCAGCTCGCCCTGGTAGACGATGGTCACCGTCTCGAAACCGCGATGCGGATGCTGGCCGACGCCGCGACGGGCCGTGGTCGGGGTGAAGTCGTGGGGGCCGGCGTAGTCCAGCAGCAGGAACGGGCTGATGTGCCGGGCCAGATGGTCGTAGGTGAACAGGCTGCGCACCGGGAAGCCGTCGCCCACCCAATGGGCGTGGGGGCTGCGGTGGATGCCCTGGATCTTTTTCATGAGAAGCCTCCTCTTGGATAGGTATAACCTTACCGAGGAGGCTAATTAAGCGGTAGACGGAGAAAATGGCATGGATCGTTCTACTGGCAGAACAATTACGCGATCCTGTGGGAGCGGCTTCAGCCGCGAATCAGGCGACGCGGTGCCTGGCACCGGCTGCGCCGGTGTTCGCGGCTGAAGCCGCTCCCACAGGGACCGCGCCGACCTTGTACAACGACGTAGATCAGGCGATCGCCGCGTCCACCAGCACCTGGGCTTCGGCCACCAGGCGCGCCAGGTGCGCCTCGTCGATGAAGCTCTCGGCGTAGATCTTGTAGATGTCCTCGGTGCCCGACGGCCGCGCGGCGAACCAGCCGTTCTCGGTCATCACCTTCAACCCACCGATGGCCTGGCCGTTGCCCGGCGCGTGGCTGAGGATCTGCTGGATCGGCTCGCCGGCCAGCTCGGTGGACTTGACCTGCTCCGGCGCCAGCTTGCTCAGCAGCGCCTTCTGCCGCGCATCGGCCTTGGCCTCGACGCGGGTAGCGTACGGCTTGCCCAGCTTGGCAGTGAGGTCGGCATAGATCTGGCTCGGGTTGCGCCCGGTGCGGGCGGTCATTTCGGCCGCCAGCAGCGCCGGGATCAGGCCGTCCTTGTCGGTGGCCCAGACGCTGCCGTCCTTGCGCAGGAACGAGGCGCCGGCGCTCTCTTCGCCGCCAAAACCCAGCGAGCCGTCGAACAGGCCCTGGGCGAAGAACTTGAAGCCCACCGGCACTTCGTACAGCTCACGGCCCAGCGCGGCGGTGACACGGTCGATCAGGCCGCTGGAGACCACGGTCTTGCCCACTGCCGCGTCGCTGCGCCATTGCGGGCGGTTGCGGTACAGGTAGTCGATGGCCACGGCCAGGTAGTTGTTCGGCTGCAGCAGGCCGTCGGCGGTGACGATGCCGTGGCGGTCGTGGTCGGGGTCGCAGGCGAAGGCCACGTCGAAGCGCTCGCGCAGGCCGATCAGGCCCTGCATGGCATACGGCGAGGACGGGTCCATGCGGATCTGGCCATCCCAGTCGACGGTCATGAAGCGGAAGGTCGGGTCGACCTCGGTGTTCACCACTTCCAGGTTCAGCTGGTAGCGCTCGGCGATGGCCGACCAGTAGCGCACCCCGGCGCCACCCAGCGGGTCGACGCCCAGGCGCAGGTTGGCACTGCGGATCACCTCGAAGTCGATGACGTTTTCCAGGTCAGCGACATAGCTGCTGACGTAGTCGTGACGCTGGGTGGTCGGTGCCGCCAGCGCCTGCTTGTAGTCCATGCGCTTGACGCCGGCCAGGTTGGCCGCCAGCAGTTCGTTGGCCTTGGCCTCGATCCACTTGGTCACGTCACTGTCGGCCGGGCCGCCGTTGGGTGGGTTGTACTTGAAGCCGCCGCTCTGCGGCGGGTTGTGCGACGGGGTGATGACGATACCGTCGGCCAGGCCCTGCTGGCGGCCACGGTTGTAGCAGAGGATGGCGTGGGACACTGCCGGGGTCGGGGTGTACTCGTCATCCTGGCTCAGCATCACCTGCACGCCGTTGGCGGCCAGCACTTCCAGGGCGCTGGCGGCGGCCGGGGCAGACAACGCGTGGGTGTCGGCGCCGATGAACAGCGGGCCGTCGATGCCCTTTTCCTGGCGATACAGGCAGATGGCCTGGGTGATCGCCAGCACGTGGTATTCGTTGAAGCTCAGCTCGAACGACGTGCCGCGGTGGCCCGAGGTGCCGAAGGCCACGCGCTGGGCCGCCACCGCGGCGTCGGGACGGCCGGTGTAGTAGGCGGTCAACAGGCGGGGGATATCGACCAGCACGCTGGCCGGAGCCGGCTTGCCTGCCAAAGGACTGAGCGTCATGCGGAACCTCGAAATCAACAGAAGTAGGTGTTGGAGCGCGCAGTGTACTGGGAGTTTCAGCGCCAGGCGATGGCGGCGTTCACCCCAGCTGCCACCAACTGGGGAACATCTGCCGCACCCGGGGCTCGGCGAAGCGCTCGTCGATCAGCATCAACACGCCACGGTCCTGATCGCCGCGGATCACCCGGCCGGCGGCCTGAATCACCTTGCGCACGCCCGGGTACAGGTAGGCATAGTCGAAACCGGCGCCGAACTGACGGCCCAGGCGCTGCTTGAACTGCTCGTTGACCGGGTTGACCTGGGGCAGCCCGAGGGTGGCAACGAAGGCGCCGATCAGGCGCGTGCCCGGCAGGTCCACACCCTCGCCGAAGGCGCCGCCGAGCACCGCGAAACCCACACCCTGCCCGTGCTCCACGAAACGCGCCAGGAAGGCCTCGCGGCTGGTTTCGTCCATCCCCGGGGCCTGGCGCCACAGGGGAATTTGCGAATGCTTGGCCTCCAGCAGCCGCGCCACCTGCTCCAGGTATTCGAAGCTGCTGAAGAAGGCCAGGTAGTTGCCCGGCTGGCCGGCAAACTGGGCGGCGATCAGCTCGACAATCGGCGCCAGCGACGCCTGGCGCTGCTGGTAGCGGGTGGACACCTCGCTGACGATGCGCACCTGCAACTGCTCGGCCCGGAACGGCGCGGCAACTTCCAGCCAGGCCGTGTCAGCGGGCATGCCCAGCAGGTCGCTGTAGAAGTGCCGCGGGTTCAGCGTGGCAGAAAACAGCGTGACGCTGCGCGCCGCGCTCATCCGTGGCCCCAGCAGCCGCGCCGGCACCACGTTGCGCAGGCACAGCGTGGCCAGGCGCCGCCCCCGTGGGCCGTTGCGCGGGCTGATATCGAACAGGAAGTGCTCGTCGAACAGCTCGGCGATGCGGCTGAACTGCAGGGCCTGGAAGAAGAACTCCAGCACCTTGGGCTCGACTTCGGCGGGCGCCTGGTTCATGCGCTCCTGGATCAGCCCGATGCACTGCTGCAGGGCACGCAAGAAGGCGTCCGGCAGTTGTTCGCTGGCCTGGTACGGCGCCACCTGGGCCTTGTACAGCGTGTTCCACTGCCGGTTCAGCCGGTCGAGGGCACTGCCCAGCCCGGCCGGCTTGCTCTGGCGCAACGCCAGCAACTGCCCCTGGTCGAGGCTGGCGCTGTACATCTGCCGCCCCCGCTCGACCAGGTTGTGCGCCTCGTCCACCAGTACCGCCGTGCGCCACTGGTTGGCCTGGGCCAGGCCGAACAGCAAGGCATGGGCGTCGAAGTAGTAGTTGTAGTCGGCCACCAGCAGGTCGACCCAGCGCGCCATCTCCTGGCTCAGGTAATAAGGACAGACCTGGTGCGCCAAGGCCACCTCGCGCAGGCTGGCACGGTCGAGCAGCGACACCTGCGCGGCGGCTTCGCGGGCGGCAGGGAGGCGGTCGTAGAAGCCCCGCGCCAAAGGGCAGGATTCGCCATGGCAGGCGTTCTCGGGGTACTCGCAGGCCTTGTCGCGGGCGATCAGCTCGAGGCTGCGCAGGGCTGGTTGCGGCGACGCCCGGGTGATCTGGCGCAGTGCATCGAGGGCCAGGGCCCGGCCTGGGGTCTTGGCGGTAAGGAAGTAGAGCTTGTCCAGCTGCTGCGGCACCACGGCCTTGAGCAGCGGGAACAGGGTACCGAGGGTCTTGCCGATGCCGGTGCTGGCCTGGGCCATCAGGCAGCGGCCGGTGCTCACGGCCTTGTACAACGTCTCGGCCAATTGGCGCTGGCCCTGCCTGAATTCGCGATAGGGGAATGTCAGCGCGCCAAGATCCCGGTCCCGCTCGCTCAGCCGTCGTTCCTGGGCCTGCGCCCAGGCCAGGAAGCGCTGGCACTGGGTCTCGAAGAAGTGCTTGAGCTCATCGGCTTGGTAACGCTCGCTGATCACGGTCTGGCCGTCACTGTCGACATCGAGATAGACCAGCGCCACATCGATCTCCGCCAGCTGCCGTGCCTGGCACAGCAACCAGGCATAGACCTTGGCCTGGGCCCAGTGCAGTTGGCGGTGGTTGTCGGGCTGCCTGGCCAGATCGCCACGGTGGGTCTTGATCTCCTCCAGGCGATTGCGCGCCGGGTCGTAGCCATCGGCGCGACCGCGCACCCGCAGCCCCTGGTACTCGCCCTCCAGCGCCACCTCCGCTTCATAGCCGGCGGCGCGCCGCGCCACCACCCGGCGGTGTCCGGCAATGCCCTCCTGGGCGGTGGGCGACGGGGTGAAGCGCAGGTCAAGGTCGCCAACCTTGGCGCTGAATTCACACAGGGCACGCACGGCCACGGTGTAGCTCATGCCGGCACATCGCTCCAGCGCACATGGCAGACCGCGACCGGCAGCCCGTGGGCATGGCAGAACTCGAGCCAGCGCAGCTGGTTGTCCTGCAGGCGGTCACCCGGCCCCTTGACCTCGATCATGCGGTAGCCGCCCTGCCCCGGCCAGAACTGGATCAGGTCGGGCATGCCGGCGCGGTTGGCGCGGATATCCTGCAGCAGGCGCAGGAAGCAGGCTTTCAGGTGCGCGGGCGGCAAGTGCTCGAGTGCCTGTTCGAGCAGCGGCTCGTCGAGCATCTGCCAGAACACGAAAGGCGACTGCAGGCCTTGCTTGGCCTGGAAGCAGTCGCGGATGGCCTGACGATGGCTGCCATCGTCCAGGCGCCCGAGGCAGGCGTCGAACAGTGCCGCGCGACGCTGCTGGAAGTCGACGTCGTGCAGGTCCTGCGGCCCGCTCTGGAACGGGTGGAAGAACGCCCCCGGCACCGGGGCGAAGATCGCCTCCCAGCACAGCAGGCCGAACAGGCTGTTGAACAGGGTGTTCTCGACATAGTGAACGCTGCCCCTGTCCTGCTCCAGATGCTGGCGCACTGCTTCTTCCACGCCCAGTGCCGCCATCTCAGCCGGCAGTTCCAGTTCGATAAGTGTCACAGTCTCGCTGCGCCGGCGCGGCTGTGCCGGACCGCCAAGCTTGCGCGCCAGGCGTGGCAGCAGGCGTTCCAGGGCTTGGCATTCCAGGGCATTGGCGGGCTCCTGGGCCATGTGCAGGGCCAGGGCGTGAGCCTGCGGCCATTGCTCGCTGCGCTCATAGACCCGGACCTGACGAATACGTGCCTCGGGGTGCGCGCAGTCGGCGTAGATCCGCAGTGCCAGGTCCCAGTCCCCCAGGCGCTCGCACTGTTGGCCGATGCTGAACAGCAGGCGCGCCCGGCGCCGGGCCAGCCAGGGGTTGCTATCGTCGAACCCGTCCAGTGCCGCGAGCAGCTCGGCAGGCGGGGCGCCCTGCTCGAGGTGCTCTGCGCACTGGTGCAGGGTCATGGCCAGGTCGACCTCGGCACGCTGGCGCAAGGCCCGCGAGTCGTCACTGAACGCCACCTGTTCGTAGCGGAACACCCCGAGGTCGGCAAGCACGAAGTCCGACCAGCTCTGGTACAGGTTGCCGAAGAACAGCAGGCGCAGGCGGTCGCACAACGGCTGCCGGCACCAGTGCAGGATCCGCACCGGGAAATCGGGGCACCACTGGGCCAGCGGGCCGGCCGGCAAACCCAAGGCCTGCAACTGCTCCAGCAACTCGGCCTTGCCGGCCCGCGGCCGGGGAAGCCGCCCGGCGAAGCACGTCGCCAGCTCGTCCTTGCGCAGCAACGCCCACAGTTGCTCCACCGTCATCGGCGCGTCGTCGACCACCCAGCCCAACGCCAGCAACGGCGCCAGGGCCACCTCGGTGTCGCCAATCTCGGCATAGTCGAGCTTGTCACTGCGAAACAGCTCACCCTTGCGCATGACCATGCGTACCAGCAGGGCCTGGCTGGGCACCGGCAGTTCGCTGAAGACCTGGATGAAACCGTGCTCGTCGCGGTCCAGCAGGTCGGCATAGCGCTGCCCGACCCAGCGCAGGACCTGGCGGAAGTTGTGCAGGTAGTACAGGGGATCATCGACGGAATGGGCGATCACGGTGCTAGTCGGGTGCTGAGGAACAAACACTGGTTATACATACAGATCACATGCCTGGGCAAGCGCGCTGGATCGACGGTCACACGATCGTTAAGAGCACTCGCCCAGAAAGCAGGCCTACTCGACGGCGCGCCACAGCGGATAGCCGCCACCCGGGCTGGCCGGCAAAGGCCGCAGCCACAGGTCGCGCCGGCCCAGCAGCTGGAACAGGCGCCGGGCCTGGTGGCTGAGCGTGCCGGCATACAGCCCCCGCAACTGCGCCAGCTGCAGGCCGCTGGTTTCAACCAGCCACTGGCTGACCGGCTCCGGGCAGGGACGACCCTGCAAGGCACGGTGCAGGTACGGCAGTGCGACGCGCATGCCCGGATGACACCGCAGCACGAAGGTCTCGAGGTTGTGCCCTTGCGCCTCGAACGGGGTGAACAGCTGGCAGACCAGTTGCGCCTCGCTCACACCATAGGCGCCAGCCAGGCGCGTCTGTGCCTCGCCGCGCAAGGCCCGCCCCTGCGGCCAGGCGGTCGACGGCTGGCGCAAGCGTTGGAAGAACGCCTGGGTGCCCTCGCGATAGCTGCGCTGATCCAGGTACTGCGCCTTGAGTCCATGCAGGTGGGCCAGCGGCAAGGGATCGAACAGCCCTGACGGCCCCTGGGCCTGACTGCCCTTGACGTCCTGCCGGCCGAGCATGCGGTCCAGCGCTCCACCGTCGTCCGGGTGGCGCAACAGGTCCTCGACCATCACCAGGCGCGGCTCGCCGCCGGGCTGGCGCAGCACGGGCGAAGTCGGTGGTTGCCAGGGATCGGCCAGCACCTCGCCCAACTGCTCGAGACCCGCCGCCAGCACATTGTGAGGCGTCAGGGCGTGGGCCACCTCCACGGTATGGCGCAGGCAGCGCCGCCCCCAGGCCAGCAAGCGGTGGCGCTGTGAAAACGGCACGGCGCTGATCAGGATCTGCTCGCCGGCCTCCCCGGCCAGCGCCTGGCCCAGGCTGTTGGCCAGCTCCAGGTAGCCCCTGGCACCGAGCATCGCGTCCGGCTGCCCGCCGACCAGATGGCCGAACAGCAACCAGGCGTTGCCCGCATCGGCCAGTTGCTCGGCCGTGCAGGCCTGGCGGGCACCGAACGGACCGAGCTGCCCGCCATCGGCTCGCAGCAGCTCCACCCGCGGATCGTCATGCAGGAACAGCGCGCTGAAGCAACGGTCGTGAAGGGCCAGGGCGGTATCGTCGAGGGTCGGCAGGCGGGCCGCCAGCACGCGCAGGCGGCAGGTGGCGCCATGGCGCAGGGCGATGCTCAACTGCGCGGCGCGCAGGCAAGCCAGCAGATGCGCGCTGCGCCGGTCGACACCGTGCAGCACCAGCACCCGGACGTTGCCGACGTAATCCTGGCCGCCGGCGATGACCAGCAATCGCTGGACCAGCAACTGCACCGAGGCGCGCTGGGCCTGGGTCATGTGCTCCAGCAGGCGCTGCAGGACTTGCTGGTAGACATAATGCATGGCTTGGTCGTGGGTCTCGGTCATGCTATCGCTCCATCTCCCTGACGGCTTCGAATTGAAGTCCGATTCTGGCAGATGAATAGCAAACCGAGCTTGAAGGAAACTTCCTAAAGCCTAGTAGGACATTTAGCTAAATTTGCCTGACGTCCCTGTAGGAGCGGCCTTGTGCCGCGAAAGGGCTGCGTAGCGGCCTCAAGGTTACAGCGTTGACGCATCAATCGCCGGGGCCGCTTTGCGGCCCTTTCGCGGCACAAGGCCGCTCCTACAGGGATCACACGTGGCTTCAGTGCACACCCATATCCAGCACCACCCGCCCACCACACGGACACTCGTCCATGTGCCGGTGCGCCTCGACCACCTGCTCGAACGGATACACCTTGATGATCTGCGGCGTCAGCAGCTGGTCGGCGGTGAACTGGTTGATGTCGCGCAGCGCCCGCTGCAGGGCCACCTGGTCCTGGGCGATGCCCAGCTCCGGCTTGCCGGTGAAGTTGCCGATGCAGTGCACATGGAACTGGATGTTCTTCTGGAACGCCGCGCAGGCCGGGAACGGCGTCTGGTTGCCGCCCTGCAGGCCGTACAGCACCAGGCTGCCACGCGGCGCCAGGACATCGCCGAGCAGCGACATCTGCGGGCCGCCCATGCCGTCGAGGACCATGTCCACGCCACGGCCATCGGTGTACTTGCCGATCTGCATCAGCAGGTCCTGTTCCTCGGTGACGATCACCTTGTCGGCGCCCAGGCCCAGCAGGTACTCGCGCTGTTCGGGCTCCTTGGTGGCGGCGAACACCTTCAGCCCCAGGGCCTTGCCCAGTTGCACGAAGGCCGGCCCCGCGCAGTGGCTGGCGTCGGTGACCAGCGCGGTCTGCCCGGCCTTGGCCCGCGCCAGGTCGACGAAGGCGAAGTAAGCGATCAGCAGCGGCGTGTAGTGCACGCTGGCCTCGATCGGGGTCAGCACATCCGGGTAACGGGTGATGGCGCTGCGCGGCAGGACGATCACATCGCCATACACAGGGTGGTCGTTGGCGCTGGTGGCCGGGAAGCTGGCAACCCGGTCGCCCACCGCGATATCGTCCACACCCTCGCCCACGGCGGTGACCACGCCGGCCATCTCGTGACCGATGCCGGCCGGCAGCCGCGCCTGGGACGGCGCCAGGTTCTGCCGCCAGAGCACGTCGTACCAGCTGACGCCGATCGCCTCGACGCGAATCTGCACCTCGCCGGTAGCCGGGGACGGTTCGGCCTGCTCCTCGCATCGGAGCACATCGGCCTGGCCGAACTTGTGGAAACGGATCATGCGGGACATCGCATACCTCGCCTGTGTGAATCTCGTATTACCACGGACTTTATCCGGGCTTTCACGGTTGGACCATCAGTGGCTGTTAATAGTCGACATGCCTGTCATTGATTGGGCCCCTGACAAATCTGTGCATTGGCACCCGGAAATCGGTGCAGGGTACCAGCCTTTGGCCTTAAGATTCACCCCTGCCCCACTTCAGGCGAGCCGCATCGAATGAATCGTAACGACTTGCGTCGCGTAGACCTCAACCTGCTGATCGTGTTCGAAACGCTCATGCACGAACGCAGCGTGACCCGCGCCGCCGAGAAACTGTTCCTCGGCCAGCCGGCGATCAGCGCCGCGCTGTCGCGCCTGCGCAACCTGTTCGACGACCCGCTGTTCGTGCGCACCGGCCGCAGCATGGAGCCCTCGGCGCGGGCCCACGAGATCTTCGCCCTGCTGTCACCGGCGCTGGACTCGATCTCCACCGCCGTCAGCCGCGCCGCCGAGTTCGACCCGGCCACCAGCAACGCGGTGTTCCGCATCGGCCTGTCGGACGATGCCGAATTCGCCCTGCTGCCGCAGCTGCTCAAGCGCATCCGCGCCGAAGCCCCCGGCATCGTGCTGGTGGTGCGCCGGGTCAACTACCTGCTGATGCCCACCCTGCTGGCCTCGGGCGAAATCTCGGTGGGCGTGAGCTACACCAACGAACTCCCCGCCAACGCCAAGCGCAAGGTGCTGCGCCGCAGCATGCCCAAGCTGCTGCGCGCCGACAGCATGCCCGGCAGCATCACCCTGGATGACTTCTGCGCCCGGCCCCATGCCCTGGTGTCGTTCGCCGGCGACCTCTCGGGGTTCATCGACGAGGCACTGGACGAGATCGGCCGCAAGCGCCACGTGGTGTTGGCGGTGCCGCAGTTCAACGGATTGGGGAGTTTGCTGGCGGGGACCGATATCGTCGCCACGGTGCCGGACTACACGGCCGATGCGCTGACTGCGGCGGGTGGGTTGCGGGCAGAGGACCTGCCGCTGGAGGTGCGCACCTTCGAGCTGCACATGGCCTGGCGTGGGGCGCAGGACAATGATCCGGCGGAGAAGTGGTTGCGGTCGCGGATACAGATGTTCTTCGGCGATCCGGACAGTCTTTAGGTTTCGCTGAAATAGGCCGTTCTTCTGATCATTTTTGCTTATCCAATGAGCATGGAGTCGAAAACCTGATTGCGCTTGGCCAAACAAGCCAGCGCGACGCAAGGCACGATGCCTTACTAGGTCTATTGGTAGGCCGCTTTCGATAGTGAACAGAGCTCGCATACCCCTTATTCACGAGGTATACGGGAGGTATCGAGGCATCCCCAAGATTCTGCCATCCAACACGCTGAACTTTCAGACAGCAACACTGGAAAATACACGCAAGGAACAATACCCTGCCAAGGATACAACCTAGACGAGTTGATCATGTCAGGGATTACACCGTTTCAAACCCCGCGTTGGATGCGAGACCTCGTCCGCTTCCTTCCACTGAAAAGCCAATTTGTCCTATCGGGTAACATTAGGGACCTCCAAGCCTGCGAGATCGCCCCTGGCACGGTCACGGCTCAGAGTTTCAACCAAACCCTCTGCGACGCCCTGCTCGACAGCGGCTATGGCCATGTGCTGGCTTGGGACCCGGTGGCTGGTTTTCGTGTGCTTTGCAGGCCCGGCAGCGACCCGGCACCGGGCCAAGCCTTACTCCAGGAACTCGGCCTGACCGCGGTGAACGGTGCCGCGTCAGCGGGTATCGACTTGCTCGCCGCCACCGTGCAGCGTCTGCTGGCCCGCGCCGATGCACCGGTCGCCCTGATCATCGACTTCGCCTCGCGCCTGGCGGTACGTAGCGATTCCCTAAGCGCGGCGGAGCATCAGCTGTTCACTCAGGCCTTGGTGCATGCCCACCAGGCGCGCAGCCGGCCGCAGCCACAAACGCGCAAGCCATTCTTCAATACGCTGCTGTGGCTGGTGGAAAAAGAAGGCGACCTGCCGGACTGGCTGCTGGTCGACAATCCCCGGATTCGCCACATTCCGGTATCCAAACCTGACCAATTGGCCCGCCGCGCCCTGGCCCCGGCCCTGCTCAAGGGGCTCGCCGGTAGCCAGGAGTCAAGTCAGGACGCGCTCGCCCAAGCCGCGGACGCCTTCGTGCATAACACCGAGGGCCTATTGCTGCTCGACCTCAGTGCGATCGCACAACTCGCACGGGTCGAGGGGGTGGCCATGGTGCAGATAGCCGATGCCGTGCGCCGATATAAAGTGGGTGTCACCGAGGACCCCTGGCTGCGCATTGATCGCCAGCGCATCCGCCAGGGCGACGAGCTAGTGCACCAGCGAGTGAAAGGCCAGGACCACGCTGTGACCCACATGCTGGACATCGTCAAGCGGGCGATGACCGGCGTCGGCGCCAGCCGCAAGGGTAACCGCCCGCGTGGCGTGGCCTTCCTGGCCGGCCCCACCGGAGTGGGCAAGACCGAGTTGGCCAAGACCATGACCAGCCTGCTGTTCGGCGACGAAAACGCGTATATCCGTTTCGACATGTCGGAATTCAGTGCAGAGCATGCCGACCAGCGCTTGATCGGTGCGCCACCAGGCTATGTCGGCTACGACGTCGGTGGTGAACTGACCAACGCGATTCGCGAGAAACCCTTCAGCGTGGTGCTGTTCGACGAAATCGAAAAAGCCCACCCGCGCATCCTCGACAAGTTCCTGCAGATTCTCGACGATGGCGTGCTGACCTCTGGGCGCGGTGACCGGGTGTACTTCTCCGAGGCGCTGATCGTGTTCACCTCCAACCTGGGCATCTACCGCCTGGGCGACAACGGCGAGCGCGTTGCCAATGTGCTGCCGGGCGAGCCCTATGAGCAGGTCCGGGAGAAAGTCCACAGCGAGATCGACCGGCACTTCAAACTGGTGCTCAATCGTCCGGAAATTCTCAACCGTATCGGCGAGAACGTCATCGTTTTCGACTTCATTCGTGAAGAAGTCGGCCAGCAGATCTTCGAACAGATGGTCGATGCCACCTTCAAGGACCTAAAACAGCAGGAACTACACGTGACCATCGCCCCTGAGGCGCGTCAGGCGTTGCACGCCCTGTGCCTGCGTGACCTGTCGAATGGCGGCCGGGGTATCCGCAACCAACTCGAAGCGCATCTGCTCAACCCGCTGGCGCGAGCCTTGTTTGATCAGGACGCGCAACCTGGCGAGCATTTCTCCATCAGCCGACTGGGAGTCGGCGGATTGACCCTGGAACGTCGCTGACCATGGAGCTGAGCCTCTCCCGCGTGCACTTCCCGGTAACCACCCTCGGCCCAGGTCGGCGCCTGGGCATCTGGTTTCAGGGATGCAGCATCCGCTGCCCGGGGTGTATATCCGCTGACACCTGGGGGCCAGGCAAGCGCCGCGTGCGTATTGCACAACTGCTGGAGCAACTGACGCCCTGGTTGGCTGAGGCCGAAGGCATCACCCTCTCGGGCGGTGAACCCTTCGACCAGTTCCCTGCCCTGCTCGCTCTGCTTCAAGGGTTGCGCCAGTCACCCCCCCTGGACATTCTGGTGTACAGCGGCTACACGCTGGAACACCTGCAACCCCTGCTGCAACAAGCCGAAGGTCTGATCGATGCGTTGATCAGCGACCCCTTCGACGAGCGCAGCGAGCAATCCCTGGCGCTGCGCGGCAGCGACAATCAGCGCCTGAATCTGCTGACCCCGCTCGGCCATGAACGCCTGGCCAGCTACCAGCGCCCCTTGCAACCCGCCGACCAGGCCCTCGACCTGATGTTCGACGAGAACGGCAGCGTATGGATGGCGGGGATCCCTCGGCGTGACGACGTACTGCGTCTGCGCGACCTTTTGAACGCGCAAGGCCACCAGATTCGCACCAGCGCGCACCGCCACTGACCGGAATTCGCCCGATGATTCGCTATTGCCCCAATTGCAACACTGCACGCCCGGTACAGGAAATGTTCTGCGAGGGCAGCGTCGACCAGCACCCGTGCAACTGGGACCTCGCCGGCGAGCCGATCCAGGCTGACGGCTGGCGGCCGCAGGTCATCCATACTCTGGACAAGCTTCCGCCGACGGATACGCTCCCGGCCCATGGCATCGTCTGTGAAAACGGCCATGCCATGGACCCCGGCGACCTGATGTGCCTGGAGTGCGATGCCCTGCCCGCCCAGCCCTCAACCAACGATGTGCCAGTTGCCCCGGTCGACGAGACGCCCGCAACCAGCGAAACATTGATCGAAGGCTGGTCGCTGATCCGCCAGATCAGCAATACCGACGGCGTCCGCGAGCGTTACCTGGCAGTGCACCAGGAAACCGCTCGCCAAGCGGTGCTCACCCTTTATCGACCAGGCGCGGAACCGGACCCTGCGGTTTATGACGTGATCCGCCGCCTGCCGCGCGAGCACGTGCCCGAAATCATCGCCACCGGCCGCTGGGATGGCCGTGCCTTCGAAGTGATCGAGGAGCTGACCGGCGGCAGCCTGGCCGACCTCGGCGGCGTGATCCGCGAAGCCCACAGCGTGCGCCATGTGCTGCGAGAGCTGGGCCAGGCACTACACACGTTCAACGAGGCTGGGCTGCGTCACCGTGACTTGCGCCCGGCCAGCTTGCTTATACGTGCCCACGAGCCACTGGACCTAGTGATCAGCGGCTTTGGCTCGGCGCGCCTGTCAGAATTCGACCTGGACATCGTCTCGCCCCTGGAGACCAGCCGCTACATGGCTCCTGAAGCCATCGCCGGCGGTGTGGCTTCCGCCTCGGACTGGTGGAGCCTGGGCATGATCCTGCTCGAACAACTGACCGGGGGCGCCTGCTTCGAGGGCATCCATGCCAATGCCTTCCTCATCCATGTACTGGCCAACGGCGTGCCGATTCCCGACGACCTCGACCCGGAGCTGAACCTGTTGTTGCGCGGCCTGCTGGCACGTGACCGGCACCAGCGCTGGCAATGGCCCGAGGTCGAGGTGTGGCTCGACGGACGCCCGGTGCAGGCACCGGCTTCAGCCTTTGCCGAACGCGACGACGGCGAAGGTGCCACCTTGCAACTGGGTGAAGCGCGCTACCACAAACCAGCGGTATTCGCCCTCGCCGCCGCTCACGCCGAGCACTGGCAGCAGGCACTCGACCACCTGCTGCGCGGCGTCATCGTCACCTGGGCCGAGCAGATTGGTCTTCCCCCCTCATTGCTCGCCGGCCTGCGCCAGGTGGTACAGCATGACGGGCTCGAGGACGATTTCCGTTTGATGCTCGCGCTGAAACTGCTCAACCCGGAAATCCCGCTGATCCACCGCGGCGATATCGTCACCCCAGGCTGGTTGCTGGAGCACCCGCTGGAAGGCTACCGGCTGATCAGTGGCTCGGTGCCCGACCTGCTGGAACAACTGCAGACCGACAACTGGCTTTCTCGCCTCAAACTGCGCGCCGAACAGGTTCGCCAGCGCGCCCTGCACCAGCAGATCGAACTGGTCGAGGAGACCTTGCGGGTATACATACTATCGACCTCGCGGGCAAAGCTCACCAGCGAATGGCAAGCGCGCCAGCGGCTGCTGCCGGATACCGAGCACCCCGGCCTGCAGGCACTGGCGGAACGACGGGTCATCGCCGAAGAAGACCTAATCGTGCTGCTCAGCGCTTCGATCGGGCAATTCCGCTCGGTGGATGCAATCATCCAGGAAGCAGCGGAGCTGGCCACCAGCGTCGAGGTCGGCTGGTTCGACAGCGAAGCTGCCACTGCGCTACTGCAGCATCCGCGCCAAGATCTTTACCACAGCGTCGATGAGCGCATACGCGGGTTCTCCCGCAGCGGCGTAGCCGCAGTGGATGCCTGGGCCGAGCAGTTCCGCCTGGAACGGCGCATGCCGCTGGCCCAGACCCTGGTGCTACTGGCCATTCCGGCAAGCCAGTGGTTTGAGCCGCAAAAGCAGCAGTATGTGTCACAGATCCTAGAGTTCTTCGAGAAGAAGGTGGTAACCGCAGTGATGCGCGGCCCGCTGGTGCGCATGAGCATCGGCAAGACCACCGCCCGAGTCGATCTCAACGAACTGCACAGCGAGCGCCACCCGGCCGCCGCCCTGCTCGACCACCTGCTGCTGCGCAACGAACGGGCCGTGAACCTGGACCCGGAATGCTTCCAGGCCATGCCGCAGATTGCCTCACGC
The DNA here is from genome assembly GCF_028369275.1 of Mitsuaria sp. RG. Taxonomy (NCBI): domain Bacteria; kingdom Pseudomonadati; phylum Pseudomonadota; class Betaproteobacteria; order Burkholderiales; family Sphaerotilaceae; genus Roseateles; species Mitsuaria sp. RG. The sequence goes on along the minus strand of NZ_JAQMYQ010000024.1, from coordinate 29,881 downwards.
CTGCACGCGCTACACCGGCAGAGCGCATTGTACAAACGCGACACCGGCATTGACGGCCTTTACCTGGGTTTCCCCTTCCTGCTCAGTCGCGACACACGCGGCACCACGCGCACACGCATCATTCCGCTGCTGTTGTGGCCGGTGAAGCTGCTGCTGGAAGTGGGCAGCCGGGGCCTTGCGGCCCTGGCCTTCGACAGCGAACGCGAAGAGGTGCGCCTTAACCCCGCGCTGGAAAGCGTACTCGGGGCCGAAGCCTGCAAGCGCTGGCGCAAGACGGCCGACGAGTTGCTTAGCCGCTCCTCGATCCGCGCCAGCGACGTGATGGATGCGTTCGGCATGCTTGCAACTGCGCGCTCGCGCAGCATCGCCGGCCTACCGGCCAGCAGCGTGGAAGTCGTGCCTTACCAGGACGAACTGGCCTGTGCCGGCGTATTGTTCCACGTCACCTTCATGGGCCAGGCCATTGGCGAAGACCTGCGCCAGCTGAAGTCGCTTTCACCTGCAGGCAGCGGGCTCGAGACCGCATTGCGGCTCAGGGCCGATGAGGAAGCCGAGGCCGTGGCTCCACCGGCTGAACTGCACCGCTATTTCACCGTCGCCAGCGACCCCTCCCAGGAAGCAGCCGTGCTGCAAGCACGCCAAGGCCCGGGCCTGCTGGTCGAGGGGCCACCGGGCACCGGCAAGAGCCAGACCATCGTCAACATGGTCGCCGACGCCATCGGCCGCCAGCGCAGCCTGCTCATCGTCTGCCAGAAGCACGCGGCGCTAGAGGTTGTGTACAAGCGCCTGGTGGCCGAAGGGCTGGGCCAGCGCATCGTCATGCTCAATGACGTCAACCGCGACCGTGAGCCGATCATCCGCAGCATTCGCGAACAATTGGAAACCCTGTTCATCGGTGGCGATGAAGGCCAAGGCCTGCTCCGCCAGCGCGAACAGGCGGCGGCGCGAATCGAGGCACTCGAAGGCGAGCTGGACCGCTTCCACCAGAGCCTGCACCGCCCGGACCCGGCCACAGGCTTGAGCTACCGACGCCTGCTGGGTGAGCTGATCGCCCTCGAAGATGGGCCGGCACCACTCGAGTTCCCGGCGTTGCGCCAGCGCCTGGCTGTGCTTGACGTTGCCAGCCTGACCCGCCTGGAAGAAAACTGCGCACCACTGATACGCCTGTGGTTGCCCGCCCGCTACGAAGGCAGCGCCCTGTCGCAGTTGCAGCCGTTCGCCACGGACCGCTCTACACTGCAGGCCTTTACCGACAGCCTTGAGGCTTTCAGCCAGGCAGAGCTGCAGCGCCAGGCTACCCTGCAAACACACTCGGCCAGCTTCGAGATTGAAGACCCTGCACCGTACCGGGCATGGATAGCCGCCCATGTGGCTGCCTTGCTCGGTCTGAGCCAGGAACAGCGGCTGCGCCTGGCCCGCTGGCTGCCGCTGTTCCGCAGCAAGGACGGCGAGCAGTTGCCGCGTGGCGAATCGATGCTGAACGAGCTGCGGCAACTGCAACAGCAGCTCGACCAACTGCCCGAAGGCGATTACCTGCCAGCACTGTCGCCCGCGCTGAGCCTGCTCGACAGCAAGCCGATGCGCAGCCTGGAAAGCGATTGCGCCCAGGTCATGGGGGCTCGCTCCTGGCTGGCGCGCGTCAATCCGTTGCACCTGCTCAGGCGCAAGCGCCTGCGCGGTTTCCTCGAAGCGCAGGGTGACAGCCGTATGGATGAAGCCCTGCCAGGGCTGCGCGCGGCCATCGATCTGGAGCAGCAATGGCGCCCTCTGCGCGCCGAACTTGCTGCACTTCACCAAGCGTTGACCCTGGACAGCGTCGCCGCCCAGGCGGGCCTGGAACTGGCGGCCTTGGTCAAAGCTGATATCCGTCAGCTCGTCGAGATCCAGGCGTTGGCACAGGCACTGGCACAGTCGCCTCGCGCACGCCAAGCAGATGACGCCGTGCTTACCGGTGACAAACAACACTTGGAGGCATTGCTCGGCGATCTGGACGCCTCCTTGCTGCGCCAAGGCGTTCGCCAGTCCAGCCTAAACCAGCTCAAGCTGCTCGACGACTGGCTCGGCAACGAACTGGCTGAACAGTTGCGGCATGCCGTGGAACACAACCTGAGTAACGAACTGGCACTCAGTCGCCTGCACGACGCCTTACCCCACCTGGCGGCCTACCAGGGCTTCCGGGCCCGCGCCGGGCAACTTGCCGAGGCTGACCTGGACCTGCTGGCCCTCCTGCGCCAGCGCCAGGCGCAACTCGACGCTTTGCCCTCCGAGCAACTCGAAGCCGCCGTGCGCCGTCTGCTCAACCGCGAAGCGCGGCTGGGCTGGAAGCACCGCATCGAACAGGCGAACCCGGAACTGCTGTTCAGCCAGGAAGAGGCCCAGGCCAAGGTCGCCAGCCTGGCTCAGGCCGATACACGGATGCGTGAGCTCAACCGCCAGCTGTTGGCCACCGGCATCGACCCGGCGCGCCTAGGCAGCCGCAAGCAGTGGGAGGACGTGACCCGGCTGACCGGCAAGCGATCACGCAGGCTGCGAGAGTTTCTCGAACTGGGTGCACCGCTCGGGCTGATGACATTGCGCCCGGTATGGCTGATGAACCCGGACGTGGCCAGCCGGGTGCTGCCACTGAAGAACGGCCTGTTCGACACGGTAATCTACGACGAGGCATCACAGATGCCGGTGGAGTTTGCCCTGCCGACCCTGTTCCGCGGTCAGGTCACAGTGGTCAGCGGCGACGAGAAGCAGATGCCGCCGACTGCGTTCTTCTCCAGCCGGGTCGAAAGTGACGAGGCCGAACTGTTCGATGGCGACGAACCGGACGAGGACGCTGACGAAGAGCAACGCGAGGCCTTCCAAGACACCTGGAACCGCCGCGAAATCAAGGACTGCCCAGACCTGCTGCAACTGGCGCGCAACGCCCTGCCCAGCACCACCCTGCAGATCCACTACCGCTCGGCCTACCGCGAGTTGATCGGTTTCTCCAACGCCTCGTTCTACGGTAACCGCCTGAACGTGCCGGTGCGCCACCCCCGGGCAAGCATTCGTCAGCTCCAGCCGCTGGAACTGATTCAGGTCGAGGGCTTGTACCAGAACCAGAGCAACGTTGCCGAAGCCGAGCGTGTCGTACAGTACCTGGAGGCGCTCTGGCAGCTCCCTTACGCGCACCGCCCTTCAGTGGGCGTTGTGACCTTCAACCGCAAGCAAGCCGAGCTGATCGAGGAGCACCTGGAAGCTCACGCCTCCGAGAACGAAGCCTTCCGCGCCGCGTACGCCCAGGAACGCGAACGCAGCGAGGACGGTGAAGACATGTCGGTGTTCGTCAAGAACGTCGAGAACGTGCAGGGTGACGAGCGCGACGTGATCGTGTTTTCTTCCACCTTCGGCCGCAACAGCCAGGGCACCTTCCGCCGCCACTTCGGGGTGCTCGGCCAGACCGGTGGCGAACGCCGCCTGAACGTGGCGGTTACCCGTGCTCGACGCAAGGTGGTGATGATCACCTCGATGCCCATCGCCGACATTTCCGACATGCTCAACACCCAGCGCGCCCCTGCCAGCCCACGCGACTACCTGCAAGGCTACCTGGAGTACGCGCGAGCGCTGTGTGCCGGCGAATTCGACTACAGCAGCAAGCTGCTGGGCCGCCTGCAGACGGACCGCAGCACGCAGGTGCATGGGCACTACCAGGGCCGCGACGGCTTCGCCAGGATCGTTGGCGCGTTCATCGCCTCCTTGGGCTGGAATGCCGCTCCGGCCAGCGAAGGCGACGCGTTTGGCCTGGACTTCGCCATCGCAAGCCCGGCGACCGGCATCTATGCCATCGGTATCGAATGCGACGCGCCCAGCCACGCCTTGCTCGAACGCGCCCGGGCCCGGGAAATCTGGCGGCCCTCAGTATTGCGCCGAGCAATCCCGCAGATCCACCGCGTCTCATCCCAGGCCTGGTACCACGACGGCGACAACGAGCGCGCTCGCTTGCGTGTGGCCATCGAGGGCGCCATGCAGGCTGAGCAGCAGACGGCCTCATCCAACGAAAAGGAGAGCTGCCAATGAGTGGCCCGAAGGTGGTGCGCATCGTTACCCGTGAAGAAATCATCGCCATTTGCGAAGGCCATCTGCGCCTCCTTGATCAGGCCGTGGCACGCTGGGAGGCCCAAGCCGAAGGGCTTGGCCAAATGAGTGAGCAGGAGCGCACGGCCACGCGGGCACGGCAAGCGCGATTGCGCGCCTTGCTCACTGATGACCAGTTCCGAGAGCTGCAGAAAGCCGTCCCCATCGAGATCGAGCACCTGCGACGCGACCAACTGGCCCGCGAGGAGCGCGCTGTTCGGCAAGCGACCGAGCAGCGCCAGCACCAACGCCGCATGCAGGAAAACGCAGCGCTGCTGCTCAAGGCCCTAAGCGGCCGCACTGACACCGCCCCGCACGTGGCGCAAGCTCTGACACAACTGGCCGATGGCGCCCAACTGGCCAATGCCGAGCAACTGCTCGCCCAAGGCTTCGCCCAATTGAGCAGCAGCAACGAAGCGCAAACCCTTGACGAGCAGCAACACGCGCTGGCTCAGCGGCTCAAGGAGGACGCCCCCGCGCCCGACCTCAACACGTGGTTAGCCGAACGAGCACAAACGATCCGTGATCCGCGCCTGCAGCAGATCGACCGACATATCGCCGAGCTGCACCTGTTGCAAGGCGCAGCCCGTGCGTTGCCCTTTGTCCAAGCCTTGGCCCGAGCCGAAGCACAGCCCCAGGCGCAGCAGCGTAACTTGCTGCTCGACAGCCTGGTGATCGAGTTGGCCGACAATAATCGCGACTTCCAACTCAGTCGCGATTCGTTGGCCAAGCTCCACGACTTGGCAAACGGAGTGCGAGCCCACCTGGATGCTGGAAACGAGGTATTGCTCGAGAAGGTCAGCCTGTGCACAACTGCCACCTCGCAGACTATGGTGGGCGAGCTGACCAGCCACTGCGAAGCGGTTCTTGCCGCTCATGTGCAAGCACACGCCGCCCTTGCCCGTCGCGAAGCCATGCTTCAGGGCTTGGCCGAACTCGGCTACGAAGTGCGCGAAGGCATGACCACCGCCTGGGCCGAATCGGGCAAGGTAGTGCTGCGCAAGCCAGCCACACCAGGCTACGGCGTAGAGCTGGGAGGCAAGGCCGAGAACGGCCGCTTGCAAGTGCGAGCAGTGGCATTGAGCCATGATCGCGACACCCAGCGCGACAAGGATATCGAGACGATCTGGTGCAACGAGTTCGGGCGGTTGCAAGCGATGCTTGAGGGCCATGGAAGCGAACTGCTGATCGAGCGAGCGATGGGGGTGGGAGAGACGCCACTTAAAGAAGTACTTACAGCTGAAGACGGAGACATAGCTGCCGCCGCACAGATCGTGCCCCAGCAAGTGGTGTAACTCATCCAGGGCGCTATTTAGCGTCCTCCCCGCCCATGCTTGATCAGCAGAAAACCAAGATTGACCGTGTAAGGATTTTTCCTTACCATTCAGTTAATACATCCGGGAGAACGCTCATGCCTGCCATCCACGAAATCGCCACGTTGACCTCGAAGGGGCAGGTCACGCTGCCAAAATCCGTTCGCCAGCTACTGGGCATAGACACAGGTGGCAAAATTGCATTCGACGTACGCAACGGTGAAATCGTGGTCAGCCGCGTAGAAACCACCCACGAAGACCCTGCCATCGGTGCATTCCTGGGTTTGCTGGAGGCTGATATCCGAGACGGCCGCAACCTCACCACTCTGCCGGAAGACTTGGCGCAAACCATGCTCGCCAACGCAAACCACTCCGTAAACCTGGACGAAGATATCGACGGTGAGGTCGCGATCTGATGCTGCGACATGGCTGGACACTGTTGTTCCATGAAGGTGTGACGTTACAGCTACGCAAATTGCAAGAAGCGGCCGCCCGGGCCGAGCAGAACGACCCGCAAGGTTTTGAGAGCAACGCCAACGTCAAGCTGTTTCGGGCATTGAGCCATCTGATCATGGAGGCTGTGCCTGCCGATCCGGGCCGTGATGAGTTCCGCCAAGGCAATACGCTGGGCACCGCCTACCGACATTGGCGCCGTGCAAAAATCGGCAGGCGCTTTCGGCTGTTCTTTCGCTACGACTCAAGATCCAAGGTCATCGTCTATGCATGGGTCAACGACGAAAATACCCTACGCTCCGCAGGCAGCAAATCCGATCCCTACGCCGTATTCGAGAAGATGCTGGGCCGCGGCAACCCTCCTGATGACTGGGATGCGCTGACTGCTGCGACGCGTAGCGACTGGGACGAGCCCAAAGCATAAATTACGCAAGTGAGTGAGAGATTGCACGTTTGAAACCGATCCCTCCTCGTTGCGTCCACTGGAATCCACTCGTAGCTGCTGTTGAAAGGGGTACATCTGGGGTACAAATCCAGTTTCCCGTTCATAACCTTTTGACTTATATGAATGTCAAAATGTTCTTCGGGGATCCGGACAGCCTGTAGGTCGAAAGTCCCATTCGCGTGACCAAGCGCCGGTTCGGTAACGCGGTGCAATGGATCTCGCTTTTTACGCTATCGAGTCTGTGGATGGTGAGCAGCATTTTGTGGCTGCTGTACACCACCCTAGGCGCAATCTTTGTACCTGACGCAGTAACATGATCGCGCGCATGATGAATTAAGACTCAAGCCGCATCCACTGCGGCGAGACTACGATACTGTCCCTTGAAATACAGCAGTGGCTGCGCGGCGTCGGCGTCCTGCACGTTCAACGCCTTCACCTCGCCAATCACGATCAGGTGATCACCGGCAGCGTGTTCGGCGTGAATCTCACAATCGAGCCAGTGCAGGCTGCCGGCAATGATCGGATTGCCCAGCGGCGACGTCTGCCAGTCGATGCCCTGCCACTTGTCCGTGCCACGCCGAGCGAACTGGCTGGAAATCCCGACCTGCTCGCCTGACAGGATATTGACCGCGAAACGGCCGGCCTGGCGAATTCCGGGATAGCTGGCCGAACTGGACATGACGCTGAACGACACCAGCGGCGGATTCATCGACACGCTGTAGAACGACTGGCAGGTAAAGCCAAGCGGTTCGCCATCACTGTGCGAGGTGATCACCGTGATGCCGGAGGCGTAGTGCCCGAGCGCTTGGCGAAAGCGCAACGGCTCGATAGCCATACAAGGAAGCGACATAGTAGGTCCTGAAGATTTGATACAACCCGCCAACAATGAAAAAGGGCCGAAGCTGCACGCCCCAGCCCTCCCACACCGCGCTCGGCTTTACCTCGCGAGTTCTCGGCGCACGATCTCTGCACCTGCACTCAGTGCATTGAGCTTGCCGCGTGCCACGGCGCGCGGCAACGGCGCCATGCCGCAGTTGGTGCACGGGTAGAGCTTGTCGGCGTCGACGAACTGAAGGGCCTTGCGCAGGGTATCGGCCACTTCCTCCGGGGTTTCGATGGCGTGGTTGGCCACGTCGATGGCCCCGACCATCACCTTCTTGCCGCAGATCAACTCGATAAGCTCCATCGGAACGTGGGAGTTGTGGCACTCCAGCGAGACGATGTCGATCTTGGATTTCTGCAGCTTGGGGAACGCCTCCTCATACTGGCGCCACTCCGAGCCCAGAGTCTTCTTCCAGTCGGTGTTGGCCTTGATGCCATAGCCGTAGCAGATGTGCACGGCCGTTTCGCATTTCAGGCCTTCGATCGCCCGCTCCAAGGTGGCAACGCCCCAATCATTCACTTCATCGAAGAAGACGTTGAAGGCGGGTTCGTCGAATTGGATGATGTCAACGCCGGCAGCCTCAAGCTCGCGGGCTTCCTCGTTGAGGATCTTGGCGAATTCCCAGGCCAGCTTTTCGCGGCTTTTATAGTGCGCGTCATACAGCGTATCGATCATCGTCATGGGGCCTGGCAGCGCCCATTTGATCGGCTGCGAGGTTTGCTGACGCAGGAACTTGGCGTCCTCCACGAACACCGGCTTCTGACGAGCCACGGCGCCCACGACCGTCGGAACACTCGCGTCGTAGCGGTCACGAATGCGGACGGTTTCGCGCTTCTCAAAATCAACGCCACTCAGGTGTTCGATGAAGGTCGTCACGAAATGCTGACGGGTCTGCTCACCGTCACTGACGATATCGATACCGGCGAGTTGTTGTTCATGCAACGACAGGCGCAGCGCATCCTGCTTGCCCTCGACCAACACCTGGTCTTGCAGCTTCCAGGGCGACCAGAGGGTTTCCGGCTGGGCCAGCCAGGACGGTTTGGGCAGGCTGCCGGCAGTCGAAGTGGGGAGTAGTTTTTTCATGACGCAAGGCCTTGTGTATTCGATCGTTCAAACAGCGTGATGAGCGGACCACTGCTGCAGCACGGCGTGGTACGGCTTGATGAATTGTTCTTCGGCATACTTGCCTTGCTCTATGGCCAGACGGCTGCGCTCTTCGCGATCGTAGACAATTCGAGTCAACGAGTAGTCCTGGTGTTTCAGGCTGGGTTGATAGGACTTGCCTGCCGCCGAGTTCGCGTTGTAGATCTCGGGGCGGTAGATCTTCTGGAAGGTGTCCATCGTGCTGATGGTGCTGATCAGCTCGAGATTGCTGTAATCACCCAGCAAGTCGCCGGCAAAGTAAAACGCCAGGGGCGCGACACTGTTCGGCGGCATGAAATAGCGCACCTTCAGGCCCATCTTGGCGAAGTACTCATCGGTCAATGAGTACTCATCCTGCTGGTATTCATGACCCAGGACCGGGTGCTGATTTTCAGTGCGCTGGTAGGTCTTGCTGCTCGAAACGCTCAGGCAGATGACCGGCGGCTTGTTGAAGTGTTCCTTGAAAGCGCTCGAATTCACGAAGCGCTTGAACAGTTTCCCGTGCAGCTCGCCAAACGCCTCCGGCGTACTGAAACCGGACTGCCCCTTGTTGTGCTCCAGCAACAGCACGCTGAAGTCATAGTCCCGCACGTAAGAGGAGAAATTGTTCCCGACAATGCCTTCGATGCGCTCGTTGGTCTTGTGGTCGACAATGCTGGTTTTCAGGATCTCAATCAACGGCAAGGCATCGCCTGCCTGTTCACCCGCGATCTTCATCTCGACGGAAACGATATCGAGCTCTACCGAATAACGGTCACCCTTGGGGTTGTCCCAATGCGCCAGGGCATTGAAGCGATTGTCGATCATCGCCAGCGTGTTGCGCAGATTCTGTTGGCGGCTCGCGCCCCTGGCCAGGTTGGCAAAGTTGGTGGTGATGCGGGTGTTGTCCGCAGGCAGATAGTCCTCGTCGAAACGAATACTTTTAATGGCGAACGTGAAGGTTTTATTCATTGTGACCCGGCACCCTGATTCCCGAAATAGATCCTGAAAAGTCTTCCTGCTTGCCCGGCTTCGAAGGAAAAATTCAATGGGGGGATTGTCAATAAACGGCCACAATGAGACAAACTCATTTTTCTTGAGATGATCTTTAATTCCACTCATGATCAATCCAACGCACCTGCGCACGATGCACGCCCTGCGCGATACCGATAGCCTGCACGACGCCGCTGCCCGCGCTGGAGCGCGGCGACCTGGCCAGCCAGACGCTGATCACCTACCCCATCGAGCGCCACCGCCTGGACATCTTCACTCGTTTTTTCGAGCCCGCGGACATCGAGCCCGCGCAGGTGCGGACTTCGGAGCTGACGGCCAAGGACATTTCGTTTGCGACGCTGGAAGGTGTCAATGTCGTATCAGGGCTGGCGATATGAGGCCCATGATCACCGACCGTTGTACCCCGATGAATGCCCGCTGATACCGCCAATTCCGCTTTCACGAATCGCCATGTTCTTGAGGCATCCGGACAGACTTTGAGTGATGTCCAAGGGCAACGTCGTGGTCTGACGTGGCGCCATTGCAGGGCGATCGGTTATACTTACCAAGCAATGACTCGAGGGCAAATGATGGATAAGCTGAGTTTGCAAGCCAAGAAAGCTTGTTTCGCCAAGTATCGAAAATCCAATTTCGCGGCCAGCCTGCGCCTTGAGGGCATTGTGCCATCCCCTACCGATGGCGAAGTGAAGCTGCCTACCCGCGCTGCGGCTCTTCATGCCGTCCGACGCATCAAAGCTTGAGCCGAGACAAGTACGGTACTGACCAAGCACCGGATTGCTACCCGGGTAGCGACGTGCTTATAAACTTGCTTGATCTGCAAGATGCAGATGACCTTGAAGAGGCCGAGCGGTACCTCAACGAAATTGCCTTGCAAACGATGGACTTTGTCCAGCCGCCCTACAACCTCGACGCTTTGAAGCGGGTGCACCATGCCTTGTTCTGCAATGTGTATAGCTGGGCAGGCGAGACCCGAACGTTAGCAATCAGTAAGGGCGGAACAAGGTTCTGCAGTCCAGAGTTTATCGAGTCCGAAACCGAGAAAGAATTTTCGAAGATGGCCGACGCGCACTGGTTTGAAGGGTACTCCCGAGAAAAACTGGTTTCCGCTGTTGCGCAATCCTACGGTACGTTGAACGTCGCGCACCCATTCCGGGAAGGCAACGGACGAACACAGCGCTACTTATTTGAATGTCTGGTATTCAACGCAGGTTACATTATAAATTGGGACTTGGCCAACCGTGAAGAATGGGTCAATGCATGTATCGCATCCTACTACGGCAACGATGTCCCTCTGGCCGCAATCTTCGATAAATGTATCGGTTCTGAAATCATGGAAGTGGACTTTTGAATTGAGCACCCAGCGCGCTCAAGCTCACACTAGTGTCCTGCCTCGGAAATAAGCTGTTCACTTTTGGCGGCGTCCTGGGCGCCCGGCGCGCGTTGCCACTCCTCGCCATACCCCTGCTATGCCATTCAGGATAGTAAGCTACCGGCGCCCCGTGATGCCCCCTCACATCTCGACCTGGGTCCCCAGTTCGATCACCCGGTTCAGCGGCAGCTTGAAGTACCGCAGGTTGCTGTTGGCATTCTTCAACAGGAAGGCGAACAAGTGCTCGCGCCACTTGGCCATGCCGATTCGCTTGGTCGGCACCACGGTTTCCCGGCTCAGGAAGTAGGTGGTGCGCATGGGGCTGAAGTCCAGCTCGGTCGTGCTGCTGTGGCTGAGGGCAAGGGGCACGTCGGGCTCCTCCATGAAGCCGAAGTGCAGGCTGACCCTGAAGAAGCCCTGGCCGAACGCCTCGACCTCGAAGCGCTTGTCCTGCGTCACCCGCGGCGAATCCTCCGACACCACCGTCAGCAGCACCACCTGCTCGTGCAGCACCTGGTTGTGCAGCAGGTTGTGCAACAGCGCGTGGGGCACCGCATCGGAGCGGGCGGTAAGAAACACCGCCGTGCCCTGCACGCGATGGGGCGGCTGCGCCTGCACGCTGGCGATGAACAAGGGCAGCGGCAAGGCGGTTTCATCCAGGCGCTCGACGATGATGCTGCGCCCGCGCTTCCAGGTGGTCATCAGCACGAACAGCGCCAGGCCGGCGATCACCGGGAAGGCGCCGCCCTGCAGGATCTTCGGCGCGTTGGCGGCGAAGTACAGGCCGTCCACCAGCAGAAAGCCCAGCAGCAAGGGAATCGCCAGCCAGCGCGGGGTCTTCCATAGCAACAGCACCACCGCCGAGGCCAGCAGCGTGGTGATCAGCATGGTGCCGGTCACCGCGACGCCGTAGGCCGCCGCCAGGGCGCTGGACGACTCGAAGCCGACCACCAGCAGCACCACGCCGACCATCAGCGCCCAGTTGACCATGCCGATATAGATCTGCCCCTGCTCTTCGCTGGAGGTGTGCTGGATGAACATGCGCGGCACATAGCCCAGCTGGATGGCCTGGCGGGTCAGCGAGAAGGCGCCGGAGATCACCGCCTGCGAGGCGATGATGGTGGCCAGGGTGGCCAGCGCGACCATCGGCAGCAGCGCCCACTCGGGGGCCAGCAGGTAGAACGGGTTGCGCACCGTTGCCGGGTTGTCGAGGATCAGCGCACCCTGGCCGAAGTAGTTGAGCACCAGGCCCGGCAGCACCAGGATGAACCACGCGCGGGAAATCGGCTTGCGGCCGAAGTGCCCCATGTCGGCATAAAGCGCCTCGGCACCGGTCAAGGCCAGCACCACGGCACCCAGAATCGCCACGCCGATGCCCGGATGGGCGACGAAGAAGTGCGCCGCCCAGGACGGGTTCAGCGCCTGCAGCACCTCGGGCCGCTGCACGATGCCATGGATGCCTAGCGCAGCCAGCACCACGAACCACAGCACCATCACCGGCCCGAACAGGATGCCGATGCGCGCGGTGCCGTGCTTCTGGATGATGAACAGCCCGACCAACACCACCACCGCCAGGGGCACGACCCAGTGCTCGATGCCGTCGATGCCCAGTTGCAGGCCCTCCACCGCCGACAGCACGGAGATGGCCGGGGTAATCATGCTGTCGCCGTAGAACAGCGCCGCGCCGAACAGCCCCAGCAGCACCAGCACCTTGCTCAGCCGCGGATAGGGACGTGCCGCCCGCCTGGCCAGCGCGGTCAGCGCCATGATCCCGCCCTCGCCCTGGTTGCTGGCGCGCAGGATGAACAGGACGTACTTTACCGAAACCACCCAGATCAACGACCAGAACACCAGCGACAGGATACCCAGCACCCCCTCAAGGTTGGCCTGCACGCCGAAATGGCCGGAGAACACCTCCTTGAGCGTGTACAGGGGACTGGTGCCGATGTCGCCATAGACGACGCCGACGGCGGCGACCAGCAGGCCGATGCCCGTGCTCTTGTTGGCGTGGGACGGGTTTTCAACGATTGCGGATTGGCTCACAGGTAACGTCTCGTCAGTATCGCGTAAACACTGAATGCGGGCAGGCAGGCTGGGGGGGGCAGAAAAACCGCGCCAGTATCTTCTCAACCTGCAAAGGCCGGCATAAAGAAAGCGTAAAGAAACGCCATTGCCCGATGAGCGCTCGACATCGGAGGAAGACTGCTGGCCACCTTGCGTTCCGTCGGCCAGGTCTCTCTTTTTACGATTGAGTGCATCCAGATCCCGTTCTGGTGGGTATTCACCTCAGGGCAACAGTTGAATGCCCTGCCATGCCCCCACCAGGAGATCGCTCGATGAACATCGCACACGTTTCGTTCCTGACCGCCTGCGGCCTCGCCCTGGCCATGCTGCTGCCGACCGCCCACGCCCAGACCGGGGTCCCCGATGCCGTCAAGGTGCCGGACGGCCACAAGGTGGCGCTGGAAACCGTCGGTGTCGGCGAAATCACCTACGAATGCCGCGACAAGGCCGACGCCCCCGGCCAGACCGAATGGACCTTCGTCGGCCCGAAGGCCGTGCTCAAGGACCGGGCCGGCAAGACCGTGGGCGACTACTTCGGCCCGCCCGCCACCTGGCAGGCCAAGGACGGCTCGAAGATCACCGGCACCCAGCTGGCCATCGCCCCGGCGGCCAAGGGTGACCTACCGTTCCAGCTGGTCAAGGCCAACCCAGCCGAGGGCAAGGGCGCCATGAGCGGCGTCAGCTTCGTCCAGCGCCTGGCCACCCGTGGCGGTGTCGCCCCGCAGACCGCCTGCACGGCGCAGAACAAGGGCGAGAAGCAGATCGTCAAGTACCAGGCCGACTACATCTTCTGGGCCGCCAACTGAGGGCCTGCGCGCAAGGCGCGCCAGCACCCTTGAGCTACGCTCATCGACAGTCCCCGGCCGACCGGCCGGGGCTCCCGGTAGCATGAGGATCGGCCCGACCTTGAACCTGCCCACGACGCCATTCGACTACGAGCGCTGTCTCCAGGCCTGTGCCAGGGGCGATCGCGGCGCCCTGCAGGCGCTTTACGACCAGGAGGGTGCCCGGCTGCTCGGCGTGGCCCGGCGCATCGCCCGCGACCACGCCACCGCCGAGGACATCGTCCATGACGCCTTCATCCGCATCTGGACCCGCGCGGACAGCTTCGATCCGGCCCGAGGCTCGGCGCGTGGCTGGGTGTACAGCCTGACCCGGCACCTGGCCTTGAACTTCATACGCGATACCCGCCGAGAAGTGGTGATCGACGATGTCGCCATCGTCGATATCGCGCCCTATCACGATGACATGACCTTGCAGGCCGATGCACCGAGGATTCACCGCTGCCTCGACCAGCTCGACGCCGCGCCGCGCAAGTGCATCCTGCATGCTTACGTCGACGGCTGCAGCCATGCCGAGATCGCCCGCCTGCTCGACACCCCGCTGGGCACGGTCAAGTCGTGGATCAAACGCAGCCTCAAGGCGCTGCGGGAGTGCATGGGATGACCAACGAGCCGGGTAACGAAAGCACCGATGACCTCGAGCAACTGGCCGGGGAGTACGTGCTAGGCACGTTGTCGGCCGAACAGCAGGAGACCGTGCTCAAGCGCCTGGACAGGGACCGTGCCTTGCGTGACGCCGTGGACGCTTGGGAGCAGCGACTGCTGGGCTTGAACGCGCTGGCCACGCCACTTGCGCCCAGTCCCCGACTGTGGCAACGGATCAACCGTAGCCTGGGCGACCGCCCTGCCCAGCCCTCATGGTGGCGACGCCTGGGGCTGTGGCAAGGGCTGGCCGGTGCCGGCCTTGCAGCCAGTCTGTTACTGGGTCTTGCACTGCTGACGGTACAGTCGCCTGCCACCACCTATATGGTCGTGCTGGTGGCGCCTGCCACCCAGGCACCTGGCTGGGTGGTCCAGGCCCGTGGCGCTGATCAGGTCCAGCTGATTCCCTTGGGCAAGTCCGAGGTCCCGGGAGGCAAGGTCCTGCAGTTCTGGACCAAGGGTGAACAGTGGCCAGCACCAATCTCGCTTGGGCTGATCAAACCTGGGGAGCAGGTCACCGTGCCGCTGGAGCGCCTGCCTGCGGTAGAGCCCAACCAGTTGTTCGAGCTGACCCTGGAGAATGCGGGTGGCTCTGCAAGCGGACGTCCGAACGGGCCTGTGCAGTTCATCGGGCGGGCGGTCAAAGTGCTCTGAATTGGCGTCCGGCTTCGAATCGCCGGGGCTGCTTTGCGGCCCTTTCGCGGCACGAGGCCGCTCCTACAAGGGGGGCGCGATCGCCTGTAGGAGCGGCCTTGTGCCGCGAAAGGGTCGCAAAGCGACCCCGGCAATCTTGAATTAGAGCGGCCATATCCCAAAAAACGCAAAAACCTTGAAAGGGATGGCTCCAAGGGCCCACAGGGCTGCACCTCGGGTAGCCTTTTCGCCCGGGCAGGCAATACTTCCCTGTACAGGCGCGCGTGTTGCGGGTAACGCGAGCCACGAGGAGGTGCGAGGTGAACAAACTATCAATCGTGGGTGCCGGTATCGTCGGTGAGGCAGCGGCCCAGGTCATCGCCCGGGACGCGCTCTGCCGTGAACTAGCGCTGATCGACGTCCAGGGTGAACTGGCGCAGGGCAAGGCGCTGGATGTCTGGCAGGCGGCGGTGGAGTCCGGGTCCGATACCAAGGTGCACGGCGGGTCGGATGCGCAATTGCTGCAGGGTTCCGATCTGGTGGTGATCACTGTGCGGGCGTGCCGCGCAAGCCTGGCCAGTCGCGCCAGGATGTCCTGGCCATCAACCTGCCGATACTCGACGGCATCATGCGCGATGTGAAACAGCAGGCGCCAACCGCGACGGTGCTGGTGGTGTCGAATCCGGTCGACGTGCTCACCTACCGGGCCTGGAGCCTGAGTGGACTGGGCCGCGACAAGGTGTTCGGCCAGGCGGGGGTGCTGGATACCGCGCGCATGAAATGTTTCATCGCCGAGCAGACCGGGTTTTCGGCACGGGATATCACGGCGCTGGTCCTGGGTGGGCACGGCGACAGCATGGTGCCTTTGATGCGTTATTGCATGGTCGGTGCGGTGCCGCTGGCGCACTTGCTGTCCAGTGAGCAGATCGAGCAGATCGTTGAGCGTACCCGTAAAGGTGGCGGCGAGATCCTTGCCCTGAAGAAGGTCGGCAGCGCCTGCGATGCGCCGGGCGTGGCGATCGCGCAGATGGTGGATGCGATTGCCAACGGGCGCAGCCGCATCCTGCCGGCGGTCGCGATTCTCGAGGGCGAGTATGGACGCACGGATATCGCCATGGGGGTTCCCTGCGTGCTCTCGGACGCGGGCATCACGCGGGTGATCGAGCTGCCGCTGGATGCGCAGGAACAGGCGATGTTCGACCGCTCCGCGGATCAGGTGGCGCGGGATATTGCGGAGATGAAGGCGCTGTAGGTAGCCATCACAGATCCAAGGCGCCCCTGATCAACGCATCAAGCATGCCGGGCGCCTGAGGATCACACTCATCCAGCAGACACACCGGAATCCCCTGCAGCATCGCCTGCGAAGCCCCCAGCCCCTCGCCCACCAGCGCCAGCGGGCAAGCGATCTCCATCTGCAACGAACGCAGTCGTTTCGCCAAGGCCGCGCTTACCGGCCCCCGCACCGCAACCACCAGCACCGCCGGCTGGATTGCCCTGCACACCAGCGCCAGCTCCTCCAGCGGCTGGCCACACCCCAGCACCTCGATGCGTTGGCGCCGATCACTCAGCAGCAGGCCGGCACACAGCAACTGCAGCTCGGCCAGGCCCTCGGCGCCGGCCAGCAGCACCCGTGGCGCATCGGCCTGGTTCATGTGCAGGCGCAGCAGCAGACGGGCGCGCAGGAAGGTGTCCAGGAACAGCCACTGGCTGCGCTCGCCGAAGGCCTCACCTTCGGCCAGCTCGCGCCACACCGGCATGAACACCTCGTGCATCACCGAGGCCTTGGGCAACAGCGTGAACAACTGCCCGTGAATGCCTTCCAAAGCCTGCGCGTCGAACGCCTTGGTCGCCCGGACAACGGCCAGGCGCCAGTCGTGAAAGGCATCGTCCTGCGCGGGGGGCGCTTCGGGCTGGCCGGCGAGCAACCCGCCAACCTTGCTGATAGGCACGCCATTGCCGGTCCAGCGCAGTATGTCGCGAATGCGCTGGACATCCCTGGCCGTGTACAGCCGGTGCCCGCCTTCGGTGCGCTGCGGGCTGATCAGGCCATGGCGGCGCTCCCAGGCGCGCAACGTCACGGGGTTGATGCCGGTCAGGCTGACCACGTCGCGCATGGGCAGCAAGTCGAAGGAAGGGGCGTCGGTCATGGCCAGGGTTCGAATGGGTGAAGACACATTCTAACCCCATGGGTACCTGTTGCGGCGAGCCTGCTTGGGTCATCATGGTCGGCACACGCGCCCGAGGTTCTCGCACGGAAGCTACGCTGCGCATTCGCACACACGATCCGACAGGTGAGCTCCATGATCAACGCGAAACTCCTGCAACTGATGGTCGAGCAGTCCAACGATGGCATCGTCGTCGCCGAACAGGAGGGCAACGACAGCATTCTCATCTACGTCAACCCGGCCTTCGAACGGCTCACCGGCTACGCCACGGACGACATCCTCTACCAGGACTGCCGCTTTCTCCAGGGCACCGACCATGACCAGCCGGGCGTCGCCGCCATCGGCCAGGCGATCCGCGCAGGCCGCCCCTGCCGCCAGGTGCTGCGCAACTACCGCAAGGATGGCAGCCCGTTCTGGAACGAGCTGTCGATCACCCCGGTACGCAACGAAGCCGACCAACTGACCTACTACATCGGTATCCAGCGCGATGTCACGGCCCAGGTGGATGCCGAGGAGAAAGTGCGCGAGCTGGAAGCGGAGGTCGCGCGCTTGCGCGAGGCGCTGGCGGCAGCCGGACGCTGACGGCAAAAGCTGTACAAGAAGATTGTGTTTGTACAATTTTAGACCTAGGCTTCAGTCATACCTGTACAACTCGCCATCGTTGTACAGGATTGCCCGGAGCCGCGCATGTCAGACTACCTGCAGCAGTTCGCCGAATGCTTCGCCCGCCTGCACCGGGGCAACCTGGACTCGCTGGAAAACCTGTACAGCGAAGATGTCAGCTTTCGCGACCCGCTGCACCGGGTCGATGGCCTGCCGGCCCTGAAGGCGTACTTCGCCCAGCTCTACGCCAACGCCCACGACATCCGCTATGCCTTCACCGACGCCGACGAGGTCCGGCCCGGGCAGGGCTACTTGCGCTGGACCCTGCACTTTCGCCATCCACGCCTGGCCGGTGGCCGGCCCATCAGCCTGCAGGGCTGCAGCCATCTGCAGTGGCAGCAACGGGTACAGGTTCACCAGGACTACTTCGACGCCGGTGCCCTGCTCTATGAACATGTCCCGGTCATGGGCGGCGCCATCCGCTGGCTCAAGGGTCGGCTGGCATGAGCCGCTACTGGCTGACCGGCGCCAGCAGCGGCATCGGCGCCGCACTGGCCGGGCAACTGCTGGAACAGGGGCACCAGGTGGCCCTGGGCGGCCGTTGCGCCGAGCGCCTGGCGCCCCTGGTCGAACGCTTTCCCGGGCAGGCGCTGGCGGCCCTTGGCGATATCGACGACCGCGAACGGCTGGCGTTGATCGCCGGGGAACTGCAGCAAGCCTGGGGCGCGCTGGACGGGGTCATCCTCAACGCCGGGACCTGTGAATACCTGGAGCCGGGTCGATTCGACCCTGACCTGGTCGAGCGCGTGGTGCGCACCAACCTGCTGGGCCTGTGTCATTGCCTGGCCATCGCCCTGCCCTTGCTGCGCCGTGGCGAGCGCCCGCATGTGGTGGTGATGGGCAGTTCGGTGGCCTGGCTCGCCCTGCCCCGGGCCGGCGCTTATGGCGCATCCAAGGCCGCCGTGCGTTACCTGATCGAATCGCTGCGCATCGACCTGGCCAATGAAGGCATCGATGTCACCCTGGTCAGCCCCGGCTTCGTCGATACGCCCCTGACCCGGCGCAACGACTTCCCCATGCCCCAGCGCTGGACGGCGCAGCGCGCCGCCCGCCATATCGCCCGGCGCCTGCCCGGGCGGCCGCTGGAAATCAACTTCCCTGCTGCGTTCACCCTGGTCCTGCGCCTGCTCGGCGCGCTGCCGCCGCGTTGGCGCCTGGCGCTGGGTCGACGCCTGGCAAGACGGCCACAGGAATAGCCCGCCATGCGCATCGCGATCATAGGCAGCGGCATCGCCGGCCTGACCTGCGCCCACCTGCTGTCGCGCCGCCACGAGGTCACGGTGTTCGAGGCCGACGACTGGATCGGCGGCCACACCCATACCGTCGAAGTGGCCTGGCGTGGCGAGCGCCACGCGGTGGATACCGGCTTCATCGTGTTCAACGACTGGACCTACCCGAATTTCATCCGCCTGCTCGACCAGCTCGGGGTCGCCTCGCGTCCGACCCAGATGAGCTTCTCGGTGCATGACCCGGACAGCGGCCTCGAATACAACGGCCACAACCTCGACACCCTGTTCGCGCAACGGCGCAACCTGCTGTCGCCGGGGTTCTGGGGCATGCTGCGCGATATCCTGCGCTTCAACCGCCAGGCCCTGGCCGAACTGGACGGCGGGCGCATCGATCCGTCCACCACCCTGGGCAGCTACCTCCAGGCACAGGGCTATGGCCGGCGCTTCGTCGAGCACTACATCGTGCCGATGGGCTCGGCGATCTGGTCGATGTCACGGGCGGACATGCTCGGTTTTCCCCTGCAGTTCTTCGTGCGTTTCTGTCGCAACCATGGGCTGCTCTCGGTGAACCGGCGTCCGCAGTGGCAGGTCATCGAGGGTGGTTCGCGCAGCTATGTCGCACCGCTGTGCCGACCGTTCGCCGAGCGCATTCGCCTGGCGTGCAAGGTCGACCGGGTGAGCCGCGACGAAGGCGGCGTCACCCTGCACGGCAAGGCCGGTAGTGAGCGCTTCGACAACGTGGTGTTCGCCTGCCACAGCGACCAGGCCCTGGCCCTGCTGGAAGCACCCAGCGCCCAGGAGCGCGCGGTGCTTGGGGCCATCACCTACGCCAGCAACGATGTGCTGCTACACACCGACACCCGCCTGCTGCCGCGCCGGCGCAAGGCCTGGGCCAGCTGGAACTACCGCCTGGGCGGCCCCGAACAGGCCCCAGCCGCGCTGACCTATAACATGAACATCCTGCAGGGCATCCAGGCCCCGGTGACCTTCTGCGTCAGCCTCAACCAGACCTCACGTGTAGACCCGGCGCAGATCATCGCCCGCTACCAGTACGCCCACCCTCAATACAGCCTCGCCGCCACCGCCGCCCAGGCCCGCCAGGCCGAGCTGCAGGGCCAGCACCACAGCTACTACTGCGGCGCCTACTGGGGCAACGGCTTTCACGAAGACGGCGTGGTCAGTGCGCTCAAGGTCGCCGAACACTTCGGAGAGCAATTGTGAACAGCAGCCTGTGCCCGGGCTGGGTCAGCCATCGACGCCTGGGGCCCCGGTCGCATGCCTTCCGCTACCGGATCGGCATGTTCTACCTGGACCTCGACGAGCAGGCCCGGTTGCTGGGCCTGTCGCGCTGGGTGGGGCGCTGGCGACTGGCGCCCCTGAGCTGGCGCGAGACCGACTACCTGCCGGCGCTGACCGGCAAGGGCGAGCCGCTGGCCCAGGCCGCCCGCCGACTGGTCGGCCAGGCCACCGGCCAGGTTCCCGAAGGCCCGGTGCGCCTGCTGACACAGTTGCGCAGTTGGGGGCTGTCGTTCAATCCGGTGAGCCTGTACTTCTGCCATGACCGCGACGAGCAGTTGGCGGCGATTCTGCTGGAAGTGCGCAACACGCCATGGCGCGAGCGCTTCCACTATGTGCTGCCGGTGCGGGACGGCCTCGAGCAACCGTTCACCATGGCCAAGGCCTTTCACGTATCGCCCTTCCTGCCGATGGCCATGGACTACCACCTGCACTTCCATCTGGATACGCAGCGGATTCACGTGCACATGGAGAACTGGCAAGACGGCCAGAAGGTCTTCGAAGCCGACCTCGCCGTGCGCCGCCAGCCGCTGGACCGCGCCGCGCTGCATCGCTACCTGCTGTCCTTCCCCTGGATGAGCCTGCGCACCGTCTCGGCCATCTACTGGCAAGCCCTGCGCCTGTTGTTCAAGCGTGTCCCCGTTCACGACCATACCGCCAGCCAGGGCACCCTGGCGCTCGGCCATCGCCGCGAGGAGCCCGACCATGTCGAACCCCACCCTGAGCGTTAGCAAATCTGCAGGCCTCACACCGCTATTGGGTGGACTGGCCCGCAGCGCGGTGCTGGCGCAACTGGGCAAGCTACGCCACGGCCACCTGCGGCTGCGCGAGCGGGGACGGCAATGGAGCTTCGGCGACACCGACAGCCCGTTGCAGGCCGAAGTGGAGATCCTTGAAGGCGCGGCCTGGAACCTGGTGGCCGGCAATGGCTCGATCGGTGCCGGCGAAGCCTACATCCATGGCTACTGGCACAGCCCGGACCTGGCGGCCGTGACCCGGCTGTTCGTGGCCAACCTGGAGGTACTGGACGCCCTGGAGGGTGGCCTGGCGCGTCTGGGTCGCCCCCTGCTGCGCCTGCTGCATCGCCTGAACCGCAACAACCGGCGCGGCGCCAAACGCAATATCCTGGCCCACTACGACCTGGGCAACGTCCTGTTCGAACACCTGCTCGACCCGACCATGATGTACTCGGCGGCCCGGTTCGAACACCCCGAGCAACCCCTGGAGCAGGCCCAGCTGAACAAGCTGGAGCAGATCTGCCGCAAACTCGAACTGCGTGCGCAGGATCACCTGCTGGAGATCGGCAGCGGCTGGGGCAGCCTGGCGATCCACGCCGCGACCCGGCACGGCTGCCGGGTCACCACCACGACGCTCTCCGAGGCCCAGTACGCCTTCACCCTGCAGCGCGTCCAGGCGCTGGGGCTGGAGCACCGTGTGACGGTGTTGCGCCAGGACTATCGCGACCTGGCGGGCACCTTCGACAAACTGGTCTCGATCGAGATGATAGAGGCCGTCGGCCACCGTTACCTGCCTGTGTACTTTCGCCAGTGCGCTACGCTGCTCAAGCCCGACGGGCTGATGCTCCTGCAGGCCATCACCATCCGCGACCAGCGCTATGCCCAGGCCTGTCGCTCGGTGGACTTCATCCAGCGCTACATCTTCCCCGGCGGCGCCCTGCCGTCGCTGAGCGTGCTGCTCGACACCGCCAGCCGCCAGACAGGACTGAACCTCGTGCACCTGGAGGACTTCGGCCTGGACTACGCCCGCACCCTGCGGCACTGGCGCGACAACCTGCGCCAGGCCCGCGGTGTGCTGACGGCGCTCGGCTACGACGAAATGTTCCAGCGCCTGTGGGAGTACTACCTGTGCTACTGCCAGGGCGGTTTCGAGGAGCGCGCCATCGGCGTCGCCCAGTTGCTGTGGGCAGCTCCCCTGGCACGGCGCGCTCCGTTGCCCGGGCACTGACCCATGCGCCGTGGCTGGCTGATCGCCAATGCCCTGTGGCTGCAGGCCGGCTGGTGGCTGTGCGTGCTCGGCGCCCGATGGCCCGGGTTGCTGCTGGTGGTGCCGCCGGTCATGGCGGTGCATGTATACCTCTGCCAGGATCGCCCTGGCGAGGCTTGGGCGCTACTGCGCGTGACGCTGGCCGGCTGCCTGGTGGACAGCCTGTTGGGCGCGATTGGCGTGTTTACTTTCGACAGCCGTCCGCTACCCGTGTGGCTGGTTTTGATGTGGCTGGTGTTGGCCAGCGGCCTGCGCCATAGCCTGGCCTGGGCCGGCCAGCCGTTCTGGTGCGGGGCGGTGCTGGGTGCGTTGGGCGGGCCGCTGGCCTATCTGGCCGGTGCCCGGTTGGCGCAGGTCGACCTGCCGTTGGGCGCGGTCACCACCGCCCTGCTGCTGGCGCCGATCTGGGCGCTGCTGCTGCCCGCGCTGGTACGCCTGGCAGCGTGGCGCTGAGCGGCGAAATCGATTGTCCTAATGCCCTGCGTGCAATGCTAATTTCATTCGCCCCCGGTGAACGCTCTAGACTGCCGACTCACAATTCAAGGAGCCCAGGCGATGCATGGCGAAACCTCGATTGAAAAACTTCTCCAGTCCATGAGGCCCGAACTCAATGATGGCGAATATGTCTTTGCCACGGTCACTGACGCCTCGCAGCTGCAAGACCTGAACATTGTAGGCAGCTTCAGGGAGCGCGAAGGCTGGACGGTCATCCTGGAGCGAACGGTCGCGGACGCGATGCAGCTGCCCTACACCTATGTCTGCGCCTGGATCACGCTAACCGTCCACTCTTCCCTCGAGGCCGTGGGCCTGACTGCGGCGTTCGCCACCGCGCTGGGCAAGGCGGGCATCAGCTGCAACGTAGTGGCGGCCTATTACCATGACCACATCTTTGTCGGCGTGGACGATGCCCAGAGCGCCATGACGGTGTTGAAGGCACTGTCTGACAACGCTGGATAATCATAAGTCAGGCCTTTCGCGGCGCAAGGCCGCTCCTACCCGGATCGCGTACCCCTGTAGGAGCGGCCTAGCCGAGGCGTCGGACCGGCCGGAAAGGGCCGCAACGCGGCCCCAGGATCTCAAGCCAGACTCAGCGTCTGCCAACCATCCCCGCCACCCGATCCACCGCAATACGGGTCTTCTCCACCAGCTCATCCAGCTCGCCTCGGCTGGCCACCAGCGCCGGCGCCATGATCATCCGCCCCAGGGTGGAGCGAATGATCACCCCCTCTTCAAAGCCGAACGTGCGGCACTGCCAGGCCAGGTCGTTCTCATTGGCGAAACGCCTGCGCGTGGCCTTGTCCTCGACGAACTGCAACGCCGCCACCAACCCGGCGCCCTGCACCTCGCCGATCAGCGGGTGATCGGCGAACACCTCGCGCAGGATGCGCTGCAGGTACGGTCCGGTGTCTTCCTTGACCTGGCGCACAATGCCTTCGTCGCGCAGGGCCTTGAGGTTAGCCACCGCCACCGCTGCTGCCACCGGGTGACCGGAATAGGTCAGGCCGTGGGCGAATACCCCGCCCCGCTCCACCAGCGCCTCGGCGATGCGCTTGCTCAGCACCAGCCCGCCCATGGGCACGTAGCCACTGGTCAGGCCCTTGGCGATGGACAGGGTGTCGGGCTCGAAACCGAAGTGCTGGTGGGCAAACCATTCGCCGGTGCGACCAAAACCGCCGATCACCTCGTCGGCGCACAGCAGCACATCGTACTGGCGGCAGATGCGCTGGATTTGGGGCCAGTAGCTCTCGGGCGGGAAGATCATGCCGCCGGCGCCCTGGAACGGCTCGGCAATGAAACCGGCAACGTTCTCGGCGCCCAGCTCGAGGATCTTCTCCTCCAGTTGCAGGGCGCAGCGTCGGCCGAACTCGGCCGGGGTCAGCTCGCCGCCCGCGGCGAACCAGTACGGCTCGTCGATATGCGCAACGTCCGGGATCAGCCCGCCCATCTCGTGCATGAACTTCATCCCGCCCAGCGCCGTGGCCGCCAGGGTCGAGCCGTGGTAGCCATTCCAGCGGCCGATCATGATCTTCTTGCTCGGCTGGCCGACCACCTGCCAATAGCGACGCACAGTGCGGATCAGCACCTCGTTGGCCTCGGAGCCGGAGTTGGTGTAGATGGCGTGGCTGTAGTGGCCCGGCAGCAGGCTGAACAGCAGCTCGGACAGTTCGATCACCGCCGGGTGGGTGGTGTGGAAGAACATGTTGTAGTACGCCAGCTGGTCCATCTGCGCGGCGGCGGCGGCGGTCAGGTCCTTGCGGCCATAGCCGAGCTGGGTGCACCACAGGCCGGACATGCCGTCCAGGTAGCGGCGGCCGTCGTTGTCCCACAGGTACAGGCCTTCACCCCGGGTGATGACCCGTGGCCCCTCGGCGTTGAGCGCCTTCTGGTCGAGGAAGGCGTGGATGTGGTGGGCGGCGTCGCTGGCCTGGTAGTCGCGGGTGTCGCGTTTGGGCGCAAAAGGTGCGTTCATTGTTGTTCTCCTCGGGTGAATGTCAGCGCAGCTGGATCCAGGTGGTCTTGAGCTGGGTGTACTTGTCGAACGAATGCAGCGAGAGGTCGCGGCCAAAGCCCGACTGGCGCCCGCCGCCGAACGGCACGGTGACGTCCAGGGCATCGACGGTGTTGACCGACACCGTGCCGGCCTTCAGTCGTCGGGCCACGCGGTGGGCACGGTTGAGGTCGTCGCTCCAGACCGATGCGGCCAGGCCGTAGACACTGTCGTTGGCCAGGGCGATGGCTTGCTCCTCGTCGTCGAAGGCGCTGACCGCCAGCACCGGGCCGAAGATTTCCTCGCGGGCCAGGGCCATGTCCTGGCGCACATCGGTGAAGATCGTCGGCGTGATGAAGTTCTGCGAGCCGTTGACGCTCAGCCGCTCACCGCCGCACAGCAGGCGCGCGCCCTCGGCCCGGCCCTGGGCGATGGCCGCCTCGATGCGTGCGGTCTGCCCGGCATCGACGATGGCGCCGGCGCGGCTGGCCGGATCCAGCGGGTCGCCCGGCAGCCACTCACGGGCCTGGCGCAGCAGGCGCTCGACGAACTCGTCATGGATCGAGCGCTGCACATACAGCCGCGAGTTGGCCGAGCACACCTCGCCCTGGTTGAAGAAGATGCCGAACGCCGCCTTCTGCGCCGCCAGGTCGAGGTCGCGGCAGTCGTCGAACACCAGGTTCGGGCTCTTGCCGCCGCATTCGAGCCACACCTGCTTGAGGTTGGACTGCGCCGAGTACTGCATGAAGTACTTGCCCACCTGGGTGGAGCCGGTGAACACCAGGCAGTCCACGTCCGGGTGCAGCCCCAGGGCGCGGCCCGCGGTTTCACCCAGGCCCGGCACCACGTTGAGCACGCCTTCCGGCAGCCCGGCCTGCAGTGCAAGCTCCGCCAGGCGCAGGGCCGAGAATGGCGACTGCTCGGCGGGCTTAAGGACCACGCTGTTGCCTGCGGCCAACGCCGGGGCAACCTTCCAGGCAGCCATGTCCAGCGGGAAGTTCCACGGCACCACCGCGCCGATGACGCCCAACGCCTCGCGGCTGATCATTGCCACAGCGCTGGCGGCGGTCGGCGCGACCTGGTCGTAGAGCTTGTCCAGCGCCTCGCCATACCAGGCGAACACATGCGCAGCACCGGGTACGTCGATGCTGTAGGCGTCCATCACCGGCTTGCCCATGTTCAGCGAGTCGAGCAGCGCCAGTTCCTCGCGGTGGGCCAGCATCAGCTCGGCCAGGCGCAGCAGCACGCGCTTGCGCTCGGCCGGCGCCATGCGTGCCCAAGGGCCGTGCTCGAAGGCGCGGCGAGCGGCGCGCACCGCTTGGTCGATCTCATGGTCGGCGCAGGCGGCGACCTGGGCCAGGCACTGCTCGGTCGCCGGGTTGACGGCGGCGAAGGTGGCGCCGTCGCGGGCCGCCACCGGGCGGCCGTCGATCAACGCGCTGGTGATGAAGCTTTGCCGTGCAGCGCGCTGCTGCCAATCGCTTTTCGTATGCACGCAGGTCTCCCCTCCGGCCACACGCGGGGCCAGTGATTGTCGTTGTCTGGATAAGGTGAAACGGTGGTTCAGCGCCGTCGCAGGTAGCTTTCCAGCGGGTCCTTGCTCAGGCCTTCCTGGGCCTGGGCCAGCGAGGCGATGAACAGTGAGAACAGCTCGGCCTGGGTGGCGATGTCGAGCTTGGCGTAGAGGTTCTTGCGGTGGGTCTTGACGGTGTCTTCGCTGATCCCCAGGCGCTCGGCCAGCGAGCGCGTGGAATGGCCGCGCAGCAGGTATTGGGCGATATGGCATTCACGCTCGGTGAGCAGGGATGAGCCGAAATTGTTCAGCGCGGCGTTGATCTGCCGCCCCAGCGCGCTCTCGAAGCGTCCGCCCAGGGCCTCGGCATCCAGCTGCCCCCAGTGTCGGCGCACCACTGCCACCACCCAGGCGGCGATGCACTTGAGCTCGGCCACCTGGCGACTGCCCAGGCGCCGGGTGCTGCCCAGGGCCACGGCGATGGACAGCTGGGCGTCCAGCGGCATCAGGTAGTTGAGCTCGTCCTCCAGGTGGGCATGCTGGTAGAAGGAGGTGTAGTACTCGCTGCGCTTGAAATGATCGGGCGCGACATCACTCAGGCGGTAGCAGCCGGCGGGCATGCCGTCCATGCAGGCGCGGTAGAACGGGCACAGCAGGTAGTAGCCTTCGAGGTACTTCTGCACATTGCCCTCGGGCAGCCAGGGCCCCTCGTCGTCCTTGGCGAACAGCGCCGACGGCAAGCCCTTGCGCGGGTACAGGAACACCGTGATGGCCTGGCACGGCGCCAGCTGGTTGAGGGCAGCGAACAACGCCTCGACGAAGCCGGGCGTGCCAATGGCGTCGACCACGCGGGCCATCTGCGCGTACCAGTCGGGCGAATTCAGCTGGGCGTTGCTCATTGTTGTTGTCCCCGCCAGGGTGAGTGCTGGGCGGGATTGTTTCATGGGGGGGACGGGGCGGCTATCACCCTTCGGGGTGAGGAGCCAGTCTCAATTGCTGCACGTCCCCCTGTAGGAGCGGCCTTGTGCCGCGAAAGGGCCGCAAGCGGCCCCGGCGACCTTCGCATCAGTATTGAAATCCTGGGGCCGCTTTGCGGCCCTTTCGCGGCACAAGGCCGCTCCTACAGGGGGCGTGGAGTTGCTACAGTGCTGCATCAGACTTGGAATGCGCATGGCGACAAAAATGCAGGGTAACCCTGCAGATTTGCCAATTGTGCAGGGTAATTTTGCATGACAGGATCGTTCGATCCGCCCGCGCATTCCAGGACTTCACCTGGAAAATCAATAACAAAGCAGGGAGACCGCGATGACCGCGCACGCTCAACCCTCGGCAACGGATCAGGTACTGGCCGAGGTCCGCAACCACATTGGCCACCTCACCCTTAATCGCCCCACCGGCCTCAACGCCCTGACCCTGGACATGGTACGCAGCCTGCAGCGCCACCTCGACCAATGGGCCCAGGATCCGCAGGTGCACGCCGTGATGCTGCGTGGCGAGGGCCCCAAGGGCTTCTGCGCCGGTGGCGATATCCGCTCGCTGCACGACAGCTACAAGGCCGGCGAGAAGCTGCACGAGGACTTCTTCGTCGAGGAATACGCCCTGGACCTGTGCATCCACCGCTACCGCAAGCCGGTGCTGGTGCTGATGGACGGCTTCACCCTCGGCGGCGGCATGGGCCTGGCCCAGGGCTGCGACCTGCGCATCGTCACCGAACGCAGCCGCCTGGGCATGCCCGAGGTGGGCATCGGTTACTTCCCGGATGTCGGCGGCAGCTACTTCCTGCCCCGGGTACCGGGCGAACTGGGTATCTACCTGGGCGTCAGCGGCAGCCAGGTCAAGGCTGCCGATGCCCTCTACTGCGGCCTGGCCGACTGGTACGTCGACAGTGAGCAGCTCGCGGCCCTGGATGACGGGCTCGACCGCCTGACCTTCGGCGCCAACCCGCTCAAGGACCTGCAAGGCTTGCTCGCCAAGCTGGGCACCCAGACCTTGGCGGACGCGCCGCTGGCGACACTGCGCCCGGTGATCGACCACTTCTTCGCCCTGCCCGACCTGCCGAGCATCATCGAGCAACTGCGCGCCGTGACCATCGGCGATAGCCGCCAATGGGCGCTGGACACCGCCGACCTGCTGGAAACCCGCTCGCCGTTGGCCATGGCGGTCACCCTGGAACTGCTGCGCCGTGGCCGCCACCTGGCCCTGGAAGACTGCTTCGCCATGGAACTGCACATCGACCGCCAGTGGTTCGCCCACGGCGACATCATCGAAGGCGTGCGCGCCCTGATCGTCGACAAGGACAAGCAACCCCGCTGGAACCCGCCGACCCTGGCCGGTCTCACCGCCCAGCGGGTCGACCAATTCTTCGAAGGCCTGTGAGCCCGGGAGTACACAGATGCAAGACCTGGAACTGAGCGAAGAGCAGATCATGATCCGCGACATGGCCCGCGATTTCGCCCGCGGCGAGATCGCGCCCCATGCCCAGGCCTGGGAAAAGGCCGGCTGGATCGACGATGACGTGGTGCGCAAGATGGGCGAACTGGGCCTGCTCGGCATGGTCGCCCCGGAGCAGTTCGGCGGCAGCTACACCGACTACGTGGCCTACGCCCTGGCGGTGGAGGAAATCTCCGCCGCCGATGGCGCCACCGGGGCGATGATGAGCATCCACAACTCGGTGGGCTGCGGCCCGCTGCTGGCCTACGGCACGCCCGAGCAGCAGCAGGCCTGGCTGCCGCGACTGGCCAGTGGCGAGGCGATCGGCTGCTTCTGCCTGACCGAGCCCCAGGCCGGCTCCGAGGCCCACAACCTGCGCACCCGCGCCGAGCTGGTCGATGGCCAGTGGGTCATCAACGGCGCCAAACAGTTCGTCAGCAACGCCCGCCGGGCCAAGCTGGCCATCGTCTTTGCCGTGACCGACCCGGAACTGGGCAAGAAAGGCCTCTCGGCCTTCCTGGTGCCGACCGACAACCCAGGCTTCAAGGTCGACCGCAGCGAGCACAAGATGGGCATTCGTGCCTCCGACACCTGCGCGGTGACCCTGGACGACTGCCGCATCCCGGCCGCCAACCTGCTGGGCGAGCGCGGCAAGGGCCTGGCCATCGCCCTGTCCAACCTCGAAGGCGGGCGTATCGGTATCGCCGCCCAGGCCCTGGGCATTGCCCGCGCGGCGTTCGAGGCGGCGCTGACCTACTCCCGCGAGCGCATCCAGTTCGGCAAGCCGATCAACGAGCACCAGAGCATTGCCAACCTGCTGGCCGACATGCAGGTGCAGGTCAACGCTGCGCGCCTGCTGATCCTGCATGCCGCGCGCCTGCGCAGTGCCGGCAAGCCTTGCCTGTCGGAGGCCTCCCAGGCCAAGCTGTTCGCCTCGGAGATGGCCGAACGGGTCTGCTCGATGGCGATCCAGGTGCATGGCGGGTACGGCTACCTGGAAGACTATCCGGTGGAGAAGTACTATCGCGATGCGCGCATTACCCAGATCTACGAGGGTTCCAGCGAGATCCAGCGCATGCTGATTGCGCGTGAGTTGAAGCATTACACGGTGTGAGCCCGGCCATTGCCTCAAGCCACGCACGATCCCTGTAGGAGATCGCCCAGCCCTTCGGGCTACGCTGTCGCGCAGGTAACAGAGTTCCAGCGTGG